>NZ_JAVHLH010000144.1 GCF_031082345.1 Brevundimonas sp.
TTGATGTCGGCGGCCGCCCCGGTCGCCACGGCCTGCATGGTCGCCTGGGCGGTCAACGGGTTACCCGCCGCGGCGGGGAAGGCCTGGAAGATGTTGTTGGCGCCGCCGAGGACGCTGACCAGGTCGTTGGAGCCGAAGGTGCCGCCGCCGCCGGTATAGGCCAGCAGCTGGTTGCGCATGCCCGGAGGATTCGCCGCGCTGTCCGTTCGGGCGCCGCCGAAGGCGTAGTTGACGCTGCCGGTCACCGGCGCGCCGGCGGTGTAGCGCCCGGCGTTGAAGCCCAGCAGTTCCGTGAACACCGGCCCGTTGGAGAAGCGGCCCTGGAAGTAGGGCGGCGACAGCGGCGTCGTGCCGCCGGTGACGGCGTACAGATTGCCGTTGTCGCTCAGGCTGTCGCCGAACACGACCAGACGGCCGTAGCTCTGGGCGCTGGCGGCGGACGCGAACGCCCCGGCGGCGGCGACGGCCAGCGCGGCGACGGCCGCGTTGCGCAGGAAACGAGACATCGATGATCCTCCCTCGGCCGTCATCATGCGACCGTTGCGAGCACTCTGCGCCGGTTTTCAGCGTGTGCAAGATGCCGTCGGGGAAGCTTTCAGTGCAGCATCCGGAAGCGCAGCGTCCCGGCAACACTGCGCAGAGCCTTCAGCGCGGCCGGGTCGTAGTCGCGGTCGACGTCGGTGATGACGTAGCCGGTGCGCTCGTCGGTCTTCAGGTGCTGGCCGAGGATGTTCAGCCCCGCCGCCGCCAGGGCGCGGTTCAGCTCGGCCAGCACGCCGGGCTGGTTGCGGTGGATGTGCAGGATGCGGTGGGCGCCCGAGACCTCCGCCAGCTGCACGTTCGGCAGGTTGACGCAGAAGGTGGTGTCGCCGCGGTTCAGATAGGCCAGCAGCCGCTCGGCCGCGAATTCGGCGATGGCTTCCTGGGCCTCCTCGGTCGAGCCGCCGATGTGGGGCGTCAAAATGACGTTGGCCAGGCCGCGCAGGGGGCTGTCGAAAGGATCGGCGTTGGTGGCCGGCTCGTCGGGGAAGACGTCGATGGCCGCGCCGCCGATGCGGCCCGAGCCCAGCGCCTGGGCCAGGGCGCCGACGTCGATCACATGGCCCCGCGACAGGTTCAGCAGCAGGGCGCCGGGCTTCATCCGCAACAACTCGGCCGCGCCGATCAGCGCCGTATTGTCGACGCGGCCGTCGACATGCAGGCTGACGACGTCGCTTTCGGCCAGCAGGGCTTCCAGCGACGGCATGCGCCGCGCATTGCCCAGCGCCAGTCGCTCGGTCTTGTCGTGGAAGATCACCCGCATCCCCAGCGCCTCGGCCAGCACCGACAGCTGCGAGCCGATCGCCCCGTAGCCGACGATGCCGAGGGTCTTGCCACGCAGCTCGCGCGCCCCCGTGGCCGACTTGTTCCACTCGCCCCGGTGCATGGCCGCCGACTTGTCGGCGACGTCGCGCAGCAGGGCGATGGTCAGGCCGACCGCCAGCTCGACCACCGATCGGGTGTTGGAATAGGGGGCGTTGAACACCGCCACGCCGCGTTCGGCGGCGGCGTCGAGATCGATCTGGTTGACGCCGATGCAGAAGGCGGCGACGGCCATCAGCTTGTCGGCGGCGTCCAGAACGCGGGCGCTGACCTGGGTCTTGGAGCGGACGCCGAGCACGTGCACGCCCTTGATGCGCTCGATCAGGGCGTCCTCGCTCAGCGCGCCCTTCGCCGTCTCGACCTGGTAGCCCGCCGCCTGCAGCCGCTCGACGGCGGCGGGGTGGATGGTCTCCAGCAGCAGCATCCGCATCCGGCTGCGCGGATAGGACCAGCGCCCGGCGAGGCCTTCCAGATGCAGCAACTCGTCGACCGAGCGCACTTCGGCGTCGGCGGCGGCCACCACCCGCTCGCGGCGCACCACCTCGGTGAAGGCGTAGAAGCGATCGGCCACGCCCGCCTCTTTGACCTCGGCGTCGGTCCAGCCGTCGCCGACCATGACGACAGGGCCGGGCAGGTTCAGGGCCTTCAGGGCCGCGGCCTTGCCGAAGGGGGCGAGCAGGGGGCTGTCGGCCACGCCGGTCACCCGCCCGTCGGCGTCGTAGCTCAGGTCGTTGGCGACGATCCGGTCCGCAGCCACCCCGAGGCTGCGGGCGACCGGAGCGATGATCTCGCGAAAGCCGCCGGAGACGATGACGATGCGGCTCGCCTGTTCGCGGAAGAAGGTCAGGTTGCGGCGCACCGAGGCCGTCAGGCGCGGCTCGGCCTCGCCCGCCAGACGTTCGAGATGGGCGCGCGTCAACGGCAGCAGCGCCAGGCGGCGGGTCAGGGCCTCGCCGAACGGGATGTCGCCGGTCATGGCCCGGTCGGTCAGGCGCGCGATCTTCGCCCGTACGGCGGCGGCCTCGGGCGAGCCTTCGAGCGCGATATCGGCCAGCACCTCGAGCGTCTCGAAGTCGACGAGGGTCGAGTCGAAATCGAAGATGAAGGTCGTCGGGTCAGCCATCGGGCGACCTTGGCGCACCTTCGCAGTTGCAGCAATGGACCGGCGCGGTCAGAACCGGCCGAGGCTGCGGATCTTGCTGTCGGGGCGCCGGGCGTCCAGCGCCGCCGCGCCGACCGCCGCCGCGATGGTGACCAGCGCCAGGATGGCGCCGCCTTCCCGGGCGTGATCGCGGGCGTAGGTTCCCGCCTCCGACGCGTAGTGACGGGCCCGCTTGCCCTGTTTCTTCAGCGCCCGGCGCGAGGTGTGCCGGGTGTCGTCGATGAACCGCCGCGACTTGCGCCCGGCGTCCTCGCCGAAGTCGGCCGCCCGCTCGCCGGCCTCGCTGACCCCGCGCCGCACCGTCTCGGTCAGGTCCTCGAACCGGCTGCGCAGACCGTCGGTATCGACCCAGCCGCGCGGATTGATGCGCCCGCGCAGGGTTTCGAACCGCGTCGGGCCGGTGCGCTGGTTGAGCAGCAGGGTGGCCAGTCCGACGCCCGCGAGGATGGCGACCACGCCCGCGGCGATGCCGGGATGCTTGCGGACTTCGGCGAGGGCGGAGAACTGTCGGACCATGGGGTAGTAGACCTCTTCATCGAGACCGTCCTCGGACGGCTCGTAGAGCCCGTCCTCGTCCGGTTGCCACGCGGAACGCCTGTCCCGCATCAGGGAAGGAGCGAACCGGGCGAAAAGTGGTTCCGCCACGCCGGGCAGGACCGAATAGAAACTGGCGATCAGCCGGCCGCCGCCGCCGACGGTGATCTCGCGGATCGGATGTTCGGCGCAGTACAGGATGGTGCCGGCCACGACATGGGTCGCATAGACCGGCTGGGGGTTCTGCACCGCCTGGCCGGTCAGGTTGCGGGCGTGCCTGTTGTAGGGGGAGTCGATCGCCCCGGGCTTGACCAGACTGACCGTGACCGGCGCCTGGTCGCGCATCAGCTCCATGCGCAGCGCGTTGGTGAAGCCCTTCACCGCGTGTTTGGAGGCCGAATAGACGCCCTGGATCGGGATCGGCGCGTCGGACAGGATCGAGCCGACGTTGATGATGGCCCCGCCGCCGGGCCGCTCGCGCAGGTGCTCGGAGGCCACCAGCGAGCCGTTGACCACGCCCCAGTAGTTGGTTTCGAACAGCCGGCGCTGATCTTCCAGCGTGGTCTCGCGGATGGGGCCGTAGATCGATACGCCGGCGTTGTTGATCCAGGTGTCGAAGCCGCCGAACAGCCGCCGGCACTTTTCCGCCGCCTCGGCCAGGGCGTCGTAGTCGGCCACGTCGGCCACGGCCCAGGCCGCGCGCGCGCCGTCGGCCTGAAGTTCTTCCGTCAGCGCTTTCAGGTCGTTCTCGCCGCGTGCGATCAGGAAGACGCAGGCGCCCGCCCGCGCCGCCCGCCGCGCCGTCGACAGGCCGACGCCCGAGGTCGCGCCGGTAATCACGATGGCCTGCTGTTTCAGGGGCTTGAGCGTCGCTTTGGTCATGAAATCGCCGGCTGGACAGGGTCTACGGGGGCCTTCGGGAACGGGGCCGCGACCCCGCCGGTTCCTGCTCTAGCACGCCGCCCTTACCATCCGCGATACGGGCGCCTATCTTGCGGCGCTCCGCACAACACCCTCAGAGGACCGCCGTGACCGATCACGCGCCCGCCGCCGCGCCCCTGGCTGACAATCTCGCCGCCGCCTTCCAGATCGAGGGCTGGCCGGTGCGCGGCCGGCTGGTCCGGCTGGGCGAGACCATCGACGCCATCCTGTCGGCCCACGCCTATCCCGAGCCGGTCGCGGCCCTGCTGGGCGAGGCCTGCGTCCTGGCCGCCCTGATCGGGTCGGCCCTGAAGTTCGAGGGCCGGCTGATCGTTCAGGCCCAGGGCGACGGCCCGGTCCGCTACGTCGTCGCCGACTATGACACCCAGGGGCACCTGCGCGGCTACTGCCGCTTCGACGAGGCCGAGGTCGCCGCCGTCTCGCAGGGGTTCGCCCGGCCTGGCGCGAAGACCCTGCTGGGCGAGGGGCTGTTCGTGATGACGCTGGACCGGGGCGCCGATTTCGAGCGCACCCAGGGCATCACCCCGATCGAGGGCGAGAGCCTGTCTCTGGCGGCGGAGCATTATTTCCAGCAGTCCGAGCAGATCCCGACCAAGGTCCGGCTGGCGGTGGGCGCGGTCGTGACGGACGGGGGCGCGGCCTGGCGCGCCGGCGGGGCGCTGATCCAGCTGATCGCCGGCGACGCCGCCCGCGGCTCGACCGAAGAAGTCTGGGACCGGTCGCGGGCCCTGTTCCAGACTCTCGGCGACGACGAACTGATCGACCCCACCCTCTCGCCCGAGACCCTGCTGTTCCGCCTGTTCCATGAGGACGGGGTGCGGCTGGAGGACGCTCGCGCGCTTCAGGCCGTGTGCCGCTGCTCGAAGGCCCGTATCGGCGCAGTGCTGGCCTCGTTCGAGCCCGAGGAGCGGGCGGAGATGGTCGAGGACGACGGCAAGATCCGGGTCACCTGCGAATACTGCGCCACGGTCTACGAGCTGGAGCCGGAAGAGATCGTCGCGGGCTGAGGCGAGGCCGGGGGCGGCACGCTCGCGATCCGGCTCGCCGAACGCCGGGTTGCGAAGCCCGGTCCGGTCAGCCATGCTCCCGACGTCGCATCAGCGAGTCAGGGGAGGATCGCATGACCACGGAATCATCATCCCAGGTTCAGAGCTTCGACTGGAAGCACCTGTTCTTTTCGTTCGAGGGGCGCACGCGGCGGTCCCATTTCTGGATCGGCTGGCTGGTCTGCCTCGGCCTCGGCGTCGTGTTCGGCTGGATCCCGCTGTTCGGCTTCGTCCTCTCGATCGCGCTGATCTGGCCGAATCTGGCGATCACCGTGAAGCGGCTTCACGACATGGGGCAATCGGGCTGGCTCGCCGCCATTCCCTATGCGGTCGGCATCATCGGCACGATCGTGGCCTTCACCATGATCGGGGCCACCGCCTTCATGAACGCGGCCGCGCTCGAGAGGGAAGATCCCGCGGCGATCATCGCCCTGGTCGGCCCGGCCATGGGCCTGTTCGGCCTGATGTTCCTGGTCGGGCTCGGCTTCCTGCTCTGGATCGGCCTCACCGACAGTCAGTCGGGCGACAACCGCTTCGGTCCCAACCCGAAGCGGCTCTAGGTCCTCGATCCCGCCGGCGACGCGCGGCGCTGGTTCAGTAGGCCAGCGCCAGCCCGTCCTTGCGCATCTCCGACGCCGCGCCGTACGTCCACGGTCCGCGCGCATTGGCCTGGCGCACCACGTTCTGGTAGCCGCCGAAGCCGCCGTTGGGGCCGCCCAGCACCCAGCCCATGGCCGCCAGCTGCGCCTTCGTCGCGGCGGGCACGCCGGTCTCCAGATGCAGCACCCCGACCCCCTCGGCCGGGTGGCCGGTGGGTTCGGACGAGCCCTCGTGCTGCCAGCGCGGGCTGTCGCCGGCCTCCTGCGGGTCGAGGCCGTAGTCGACCATGTTGATGATGATCTGGGCCTGGCCCTGCGGCTGCATGCCGCCGCCCATGACGCCATAGGCCATCCACGGCTCGCCGCCCTTGCAGGCGAAGCCCGGGATGATGGTGTGGAAGGGCCGCTTCGCCGGCGCATAGACGTTGGGATGGCCGTCGTTGAGGTTGAACAGCTCGCCCCGGTCCTGGAACATGAAGCCCAGGGTGCCGCCATCCGGGCCGTCCGAGACCAGGCCCGAGCCCATGCCGCGATAGTTGGACTGGATCCAGCTGACCATCATGCCGTCCTTGTCGGCGACGCTGAAATAGGTGGTGTCGCCCTGGGTCGGGGCGTCGCCGGGGAAGACGCGGTCCATGACCCGGTTCGGGCGGATCAGGGCGGCGCGTTCGGCGGCGTAGGCCTTGGAGTTGAGGTGTTCCACCGGGGTGCGGCTGAAGCGCGGGTCGGCGAACCATCTGGCCCGGTCCTCGAACGCCAGCCGCTTGGCCTCGGCCTGGTGGTGGATCGAGGCGGCGGATTGGAAGCCCATGCCCTTGAGGTCGAACTGTTCGCAGACGTTGAGGATCTGGTTGGTCGACAGGCCCTGGGTGTTGGGTCCGAGGCCGTAGACGTCGACGCCGCGATAACCGGTGCGGATCGGCTCGACCCATTCGGTGCGGTGCGGGGCCATGTCGGCCCGGGTCAGCCAGCCGCCGATGCGGCGGAAATAGCGTTCGATATGGTCGGCGATCGGCCCGTCATAGAAGGCGTCGCGGCCGCCCTCGGCGATCAGGCGATAGGTGCGGCCGAGGTCGGGGTTGGCGAAGACCTCGCCGACCGCCGGGGTGCGCCCGTCGGGAGCGTAGACCTTCTTGCGGTTGTCGTTCTCCTCGATGATCGCGGACCGGCGATCGAAACCGGCCATGTTGCGCTCGAGGTACCAGGCGATCAGCTGGGGCATGGGCACGCCCTCCTCGCACAGCTCGGCCACCGGCAGCAGGACGTCCTTCCACGGCAGCTTGCCGTAGCGCTGGTGGGCGCTCCACCAGGCGTCAACCGTGCCGGGGACATTGACCGTGACCGCGCCATAGGGCGGCAGATAGCCGTCCTCGGCCTTCTTCGACCGCGCCGTCTCCAGCGACAGACCGCGCGGGCTGTTCCCTGAGCCGTTGAAGCCGACGACCTTGCGCTGGGCCGGGTCCCACATCAGGCAGAAGGCGTCGCCGCCGATGCCGTTGGCGGTCGGCTCCAGAAAGCCGAGGGCGGCGTTGATGGCGATGGCCGCGTCGATGGCCGAACCGCCGCGCCTCAGGGTGTCGATGCCGATCAGGGTGGCGCGCGGATGGGCCGTGGCGGCCGCGCCGTGCGCGCCCCAGACGGTCGAGCGGCCGACGAACTGGACGCCGCTGTTGCGGTCGCCCGGGCCGACGCCGGCGAAGGGGTCGGCGGGCGCGGTCT
>NZ_JAVHLH010000145.1 GCF_031082345.1 Brevundimonas sp.
GCCTTGCGCTCATCGCGGCGCCGGCCCAGGCGCGCGACCCCGGCGCCGTACGAGAGGCATCGTTCGCGGCCGCCCCGGACGCCTCCGCTCCGGCCCGGCCCTCGCGGGAACGTGTGCGGATGAACCAGCGCGTCTTCGACCGGGTCTGGAGCGAGGTCCGCGGCCAGTATTACGATCCCGGGCTGCACGGCGTGGACTGGAACGCGGCGCGCCGCACATACCGGCCCGAGGCGCTGGCGGCTCCCGACGACCGCGCCCTGTACCGGGTGCTCGGCGACATGCTCGCCCTTCTGGACGACGATCACGCCGGCGCTTCCGCCCCCGCCGTCGCGCGTCGCCTGGATACCGTGCGCGAACCGCGCCCCGCCATCGGCGTGACCCTGCGCCGCGACCCCGGCCAGCCCGGCGTCTATGTCGTCGAGCGGGTCCGCGAAGACTCTCCGGCCCAGGCGGCCGGGGTCGCCGCCGGCTGGCGGCTGGACACCACCGCGCCCGGGGCCTGGTTCCCCGAACTGGACGTGGTCGAAGGCCAGGTCGTGACTCTCGTCCTGGCTGATCCGGACGGCGCCCGCCGCACCCTGACCGTCACGCCCCGGATCATGCCGCCGCGCCCGGCCTTCACGGCGGACCTGTCCCGTTCCGGCGTGGCCGTCCTGCGCATCGACGCCTTCGACCTCGGGCTCGGCGACTGGATGGGACGCCAGCTGGCGTCCCTGCCGTCGGATACCGACATCGTCCTCGACCTGCGCGGCAATCCCGGGGGGCGGCTGCTCGAAGCCGACGCCCTGCTGAGCTGTTTTCTGCCGCGCGACCTCGCCTGGGCCACCCGGACCCCCCGTTCTGGCCGTGCGATCGTGCTGAAGACCGCCGGCGGCTGCGGCGACCTCGACGCCCCGGCGCCGAACGACGTCGCCGTCCTCGTCGACGCCAACAGCCGCAGCGCCGCCGAACTGACTCCCGCCGCCCTGCAGGAAGCCGGCCGCGCCGTGGTCGTCGGCGAACAGACCGCCGGCGCCGTGCTGATCTCGCAGGACACCGCCCTGCCGGACGGCGGCCGCCTCAGCCTGAGCCGGTCCGACTTCGTCACCGCCGGCGGCGTGCGGCTTGAGAAGCGGGGCGTGACGCCGGACCTGACCACGCCTCTGGCGGACGAGGCCGCGGATCAGGACCTGGCGCTTGAACTCGCCATTTCCGCGCTGGCCCGGGCCGCCGAGGGACAGGCCCGCGTCGCGCAGGCGCCGTCGCTCTAGCCGGCGACGGGTTTCACTTTCGAGGCCGCTTCACGGGCCCGCTCGCGCGCCTCCTCGACGGTCGCGCCCCTTGCCGTCGCCACGCCCATCCGGCGGCGCTCATAGCTCTCCGGCTTGCCGAACAGCCGCAGGTCCGCCGTCGGAACGGCCAGCGCCTCCGCCACGCCCTCGAAGGCGACGCCCGTGGCGTCCATGCCGCCGTAGATCACGGCGCTCGCGCCCGGCTCGCGCAGGCTGACGTCGACCGGCAGGCCGAGGATGGCCCGGGCGTGCAGGGCGAATTCGCTCATGGTCTGGGTCGCCAGGGTCACCAGTCCGGTGTCGTGCGGCCGCGGCGAGACCTCCGAGAACCAGACCTGATCGCCCTTGACGAACAGCTCCACCCCGAAGACGCCGAGACCGCCGAGGGCGTCCGTGACCTTCGCCGCGATATCCTGCGCCGCCGCCAGCGCCGCCGGCGTCATCGCCTGCGGCTGCCAGCTCTCGACATAGTCGCCCTGGACCTGCCGATGGCCGATCGGGGCGCAGAAATCCGTTCGCACAGCGCCTTCGTCACCCCGGACCTGATCCGGGGCGCGCATCGACCGCACCGTCAGCAGGGTGATCTCGAAATCGAAGTCGATCCGCCCCTCGACGATGACCCGCGCCGTCTCGACCCGTCCGCCCGACTGGGCGTAGTTCCAGGCGTTGCCGGCGTCCTCGACGGCCTCGATCATCGACTGGCCCTTGCCTGAGGACGACATCACCGGCTTGACGAACACCGGCAGGCCGATCCGGTGCGCGGCCTCGGCTAATTCGGCCGCGCCGCTGACGAAGGCGTAGGGCGAGGTCGGCAGACCCAGCTCCTCCGCCGCCAGCCGGCGGATGCCCTCGCGGTTCATGGTCAGGTGAACCGCCCGCGCCGTCGGGATGACCGTCGCGTGCCCCGCCGCCTCGATCTCGACCAGGACGTCGGTGGCGATGGCCTCGATCTCCGGCACGATGATGTGCGGATGCTCGGCGGCGATGATCCCGGCCAGCACGTGCGGATCGGTCATCGGGATGACGTGGCTGCGGTGCGCCACCTGCATGGCCGGGGCGTTCGGATAGCGATCCACGGCGATCACCTCGACGCCGAGTCGCTGCAGCTCGATCGCCACCTCCTTGCCCAGCTCTCCTGCGCCGAGGAGCATGACGCGGGTGGCGGTGTCCGACAGGGGGGTGCCGATGCGGGCCATGGTCTTACAGCCGCGCCTTCACCGCCGCGACGACCGCTTCGCTGGTGATTCCGAACTTCTCGTACAGCACCTCGGCCGGGGCCGAGGCCCCGAAACCGGTCATGCCCACGAAGCCGCCGTCCTCGCCGATGAACCGCTCCCAGCCCTGTTGGATGGCGGCCTCGACGGCCACCCGGACCGTGCCGCGACCGACGACCTTGTCCTGATAGGCCTTGGGCTGCTGGAAGAAGAGCTCGAAACAGGGAACCGAAACGACGCGGGTCGGCGTGCCCTCAGCCTCCAGCGCATCGGCGGCGGCGAGCGCCAGCGCCAGTTCGGTGCCGGTGCCGAACAGGGTGACCTTCGCCTTGCCCTTGGCGGCGCGGATTTCATAGGCGCCCTTCGCCGACAGGTTTCCGGCCGCGGCGACCGTGCGGACGGCCGGGGTCTTCTGGCGCGACAGGGCCAGGGCCGAGGGCGCGTCCTTGTGCTCCAGCGCCAGCTTCCAGCACTCCATCGCCTCGATCGTATCGGCCGGGCGGAACACCAGCAGGTTCGGGATCGCCCGCAGGGCCGCCAGATGCTCGACCGGCTGGTGCGTCGGGCCGTCCTCGCCGAGCCCGATGGAGTCGTGGGTCAGCACGTGGATGGCCCGAACCCCCATCAGCGCCCCCAGGCGGATGGCCGGCCGGCTGTAGTCCGAGAACACCATGAAGGTGCCGCCGTAGGGGATGACCCCGCCGTGCAGCGCCATGCCGTTCATGGCCGCGGCCATGCCGAACTCGCGGATGCCCCAGTTGACGTAGCGGCCTTCGTAGGTCGGCGCGTCGAGGATCGGCGTGCCCTTGACGAAGGTGTTGTTCGATCCGGTCAGGTCGGCCGAGCCGCCGATCAATTCGGGAATGGCGGCGAACAGCTCGTCCAGCGCCGCGCCCGATGACTGGCGCGTGGCCTGGGCCGGTTGGCTCTCGACCAGTTCGGCGATCTTCGCGTCCAGCTTGGCGAAGGTCCCCTCGGGCAGGTCGCCCTTCATGGCGCGGGTGAAGTCGGCGGCCTGCGACGACGCCGCCAGTCGGGCCTCCCAGGCCCTGCGTTCCTTGGCGCCGCGTCGTCCGACCTTCTTCCAGGCCTTGTCCACGGCCTCGGGCAGTTCGAACGGTTCGTGGGTCCAGGACAGACCCAGCCGCGTCGCCGCCACCTCGGCCGCGCCCAGGGCGGCGCCGTGCGTCTTGTGGCTGCCCTCCATGGTCGCCGCGCCGCGCCCGATCTTGGTCTTGCAGGCGATGAGGGTCGGCTTGTCCTGCCGGATCGCCCACTTCATCGCGGCCCGGATGGCGTGCAGGTCGTGGCCGTCGATGGCCTTCACGGCCCAGCCCGCCGCCTTGAAGCGCGCCTTCTGGTCGGTCGTGTCCGACAGCGACACCTTGCCGTCGATGGTGATCTCGTTGTCGTCCCACAGCACCGTCAGCTTGTTCAGCCGATAGCGCCCGGCCAGGGTGATGGCCTCCTGCGACACGCCCTCCATCAGGCAGCCGTCGCCGGCGATGACCCAGGTCCGGTGATCGACCAGATCCTCGCCGAACCGCGCCGCCAGATGCCGCTCCGCCATGGCGAAGCCGACCGAATTGGCCAGACCCTGTCCCAGCGGACCGGTGGTCGTCTCGACGCCCGGCATATGGCCGTACTCGGGGTGCCCCGCCGTCTTCGAGCCCCACTGGCGGAAGTTCGACAGCTCTTCCTTCGTCGCCGCCTTGTAGCCGGTCAGGTGCAGCAGGCTGTAGATCAGCATCGAGCCATGGCCGGCCGACAGGATGAAGCGATCGCGGTCGGCCCAGTCTGGGCGGGAGGCGTCGAACTTCAGAAACCGCGAGAACAGCACCGTCGCCACGTCGGCCATGCCCATCGGCATGCCGGGATGGCCGCTCTTCGCTTTCTCGACTCCGTCCATGGCCAGGACGCGAATGGCGTCCGCCATCTGCTTCGGCGTGGCTTTTTCGGATACGGTTTTGGCGTCGGTCACGGGGGGACCTTTCGTCGGGAGGCGGAAAAAGGGAGGCGCGCCGCTTTACCCCGACGCGCGAGCGGGTTCTATACGGATTCTGGAGGATTTGACCTGAATGGACGCTGCATCGGCCGCCAAGGACCGGGTTGATCGCGCTCTGGCGCTGCTCGAACGCCGTCTGCTCGACCTGAAGAGCCGCGCCGCCGGGACCGGCCGCGCCCCCGACGACGACCTGTTCGCGCCCCAGCCCTCCAGCGAAACGGACCGCGCCCGCATCCACGAGCTCGAATCCGCCGGTCGCGACGCCGCCCAGGCCCTCGCCCGGGCGGCCGACGCCATCCGCGACAGCCTGGCCGAACAGGAGTCCCGCTGATGGCGACGGTGACCGTCGAGATCAACGGCCGTCCCTACGCCGTCGGCTGCGCGGACGGGCAGGAGGAGCGGGTCCGCATCCTCGCCAAACAGTTCGACGGTCATGTCCGCCAGGTCGCGGGCGAGGTCGGCCATGTGGGCGATATCCGCCTGTTCCTGATGGCCGGCCTGCTGCTCGCCGACGAACTGCACGAGGCGAGGTTGAACGGCGGCGCGCCGGCTCCCGACGCCGCGCCTGCGACCGACGGGGTCGCCGAGGCCCTGAACGCCGTCGCCGCCCGGCTGGAAAAGATCGCCCAGGGACTCTGACACACCGGTGCCGGAAGGTTGTCCGATTTGTCATTTGAGGAAATGTATCAGCACTTATACATCCTCCATGACCTATTCGCTTCAGACCCATGGCGTCCTTCTCCGCCGTCTCATCGACCATCTCGATGGGGCGGTCGAACAGCTTTACGTCGATGCGGGTCTGGACTACCGGCCCCGCTTCACGCCGATCCTCCGCGCCCTGCTCAATAGCGGCCCGGCCAGCCTCCGGGCCCTGTCCCAACGGACCGGCGTCACCCATTCCGCCGTCAGCCAGACCATCACCCAGATGGCGGCGCGCGGCTGGGTCTCGCTTGAGGCTGGAAAGGACGCCCGCGAACGCATCGTGACCCTCACGCCGTTCGCGATGGAGCATCTGCCCCGGCTGGAGCGGTGCTGGACGGCCACCGACGTCGCCTCACGCTCGCTGGACGACGATCTCGGCCAGCCCCTCGCCGACATTCTGATCCGGGCGCTCGATGTTCTTGAGCGCCGCCCGCTCGCCGACCGACTGGCGGCGGCTTTCTCCCCCACCCCCGGAGTTAATTGATGAACCGCGCCCGCCTCATCCTTTCCGTCTGCGCCTTGGCCTGCCTGGCCGGGACGCCCGCCCTTGCCCAGCGCGTTGCGCCGGCGGCGGTCGCCAGGGTCGAGGCCGTGGCGCCCTTGGTCGCCGCCGAGCGCGCCGCCGCCGTCGCCGCCATCATCCACACGGTCGAGACACGGTACGTCTTTCCCGATCGCGTCCCGGCGATCCGCGACCGACTGAACGAAGGGCTGGCCGGCGGACGCTACGACACCGCCGACCCCGGCGTCTTCGCCGAGCGGGTGACCGCCGACCTTCGTGAGTCGAGCGGCGACGGGCACATGTATCTGAACCATGCCCCCGCCGAATATGCGGCCGTCGCCGGCTCGGACGCGGAGACGGCGGACAATCCAGCGTTCCAGGCCATCTGGGCCGCCGCCGCCGTGCGCAGCAACCATGGCCTGGTCGAGACGCGCATTCTGCCTGGCAACGTCCGCTACCTGCGCATCAGCCAGTTCCACTGGGTCGCGGACCGCACGGGGCAGGCCTACGACGACGCCATGCGCTTCCTGCGCGAAGGCGACGCCCTGATCATCGACCTGCGCGGCAACGGGGGCGGGGACCACGCCGCCGTGCGCTATCTGCTCAGCCATTTCATGGAGCCGGATCAGCTGGACATCACCTTCCTCGAGGCAGGCAAGCACCCGGTCCAGTCGCGCACGCTCGACAACCTCCCGGCGGGGCGGCTGTACGGCAAGCCTCTCTACGTCCTGATCAACCGGCAGGTCGGCTCGGCGGCCGAGGCCTTCGCCTATGACGTCCAGCAGTTCCGGCTGGGTACGCTGGTCGGCGCAACCACGGGCGGGGCGGCCAACAACAACACCTTCTTTCCCATCGCGCCGGGCTTCATGCTGAGCGTCTCCTACGGCCGCCCGGTGCATCCGGTGACCGGCGGGAACTGGGAGGCCGTCGGCGTCAGCCCGGACCTCGCCGTGGATCCGGAAACCGCGCTGGACGCCGCGATGGCCCAGGCGCTGGAAACCCTGCTCGCCCGCAGCGAGGCCGATCCGGTGGACCGCGCCGGCTGGGAGTGGGCCCGTGTGGCGATCGAGGCCCGCCTGCATCCGGTTCATCTGCCGCCCGAGCGTCTGAACGCCCTGGCGGGCAGCTATGGCGGACGGACCATCGTGTTCGAGGATGGCCGGCTGGCGTGGCGTCGCCCGAACGGCCGGACTTCCGCCCTGTCGCCTCTGACCGCCGATGGTCTGTTCGCCGTCGAGGGAACCGACGACCGCCTGCGCATGCGCCTGACCGGGGACGCGCTGGAAATGCAGCGGATCGACGAGCCTGCGCCGTCCCGCTTTGCGCGTGATTGAGGTGGACTGCCATTGTTCCGCCCCGGCGGAACGACTATCTTCCGCCACGGCGGGTCCTGCTGCGGCCCTCGTCGAAGGCAACATTTCCTCGCGACCTTAATTCACTCGAAGGGAGCTGTCCCTGATCAGGCCCGTGGGCCTGGGCACACGGCGCCCACCTGGCTACCCAGGTCGAGAGGATTTAAACGTCCTTCACGGTTCTTGCGGCGCCGCCACCCTTTC
>NZ_JAVHLH010000146.1 GCF_031082345.1 Brevundimonas sp.
CAGCTGGCCAGCTCGGCCTCGAGGTCGACCGCCGAACGGGTGGTGCCGGAGATGTTGCGGGTGCCGCCAGCGCCGGCGCCGGCCGCGTCGAGCTCGGCCTGCATGGCCTCGAGCACCGCGGGGTGCTGGCCCATGCCGAGATAGTCATTCGAGCACCAGACCACGACGTCCTGCTCCGACCCGTCCTCGCGGCGGCGGATGGCCTGCGGAAACCGGCCGCGCACGCGCTTCAGATCGGCGAAGACGCGGTAACGCCCCTCGCTCTTGACCTGCTCCACGGCGGTCTGGAAGGCGGCCTTGTAGTCGTACATAAGGTTGGATTCCGCAGTGATCGAACCTGTTCCTCCCACCGTCGTCCGCCGGCGTCACCTCCGGGAAACCCCTGACGTCGGGGCGCGCCTAGCCGGCGAGGATCGTCATCCGCACCAGTTCCGACAGGCTGCGGGCCTGCATCTTGGTCATGACGTTGGCGCGATAGACCTCAACCGTGCGCGGGCTGATCTCGAGGTCATAGGCGATCACCTTGTTCGCGCGACCCGCCACCAGACCCTCCAGCACCTGACGCTCGCGGGCGGACAGGGAGGCGAGACGTTCGACCACCTCGGCGTCCGGCCCGTCCCGGACGACGGCGCCCGTCTGTTCGGCGAGGGCAGAGCGGATGGAGGACAGCAGGGCTTCGTCGTCGAACGGCTTTTCGATGAAGTCCTTGACCCCGGCGCGGACGGCTTCGATCGCCAACGGCACGTCGGCGTGGCCGGTCATGACAATCACCGGGTGGCGCACGCCTATTTCGGACAGCCGCCGGACCATCTCCAGCCCGCTCATGTCAGGCATGCGCACGTCGGTGACGATGCAGCCGGGGGCCAGATTGTCCGCATGGGCCAACAAGGCCGCCGCCGAGTCATAGGTTCTGGAAACCAGATTGGCGGTGTCCAGAAGGAAGGCCAGGGAATCCCGGATCGCGGGATCGTCGTCGACCACATGGACGATCGGCTCATTCGCCATCGTAGAGTTCCTCCTCGCCGACTGAACGCAGCGTAAAGCAGAATCGGGTCCCGCCGCCGGGATTCGGCTCGACCCAGATGCGGCCGCCATGGGCCTCGATGATGGTGCGGGAAATCGACAGGCCGACGCCCATGCCTGTCCGTTTGGTGGTGACGAACGGCTGGAACAGCTGATCGGCGATGTCCGGGCTGATGCCGGACCCGGTGTCGGCGACGGTGACCTGGGCGTACTCGTCCTCGACGGGATCGAGCCGGATCTCCAGCACCCTGTTCTTCGACTCGTCCATCGCCTCGATCGCATTGCGGATAAGGTTCAGCGCGACCTGCTGAATCTGCACCTTGTCGGCCAGCACCAGGTCCACTTCCGGTGAGAAGCGGAACAGCACGCGAATGCCGTGTTCCTTGGCTCCGACCAGCGCCAGGGCGCTGGCCTCTTCTATCAGTTTGGGCAGGCTTTCCACTCGCCGTTCGGCCTCGCCGCGGGCGACAAAATCGCGCAGGCGGCGGATGATGTCGCCGGCCCTCAGCGCCTGGTCGCCGGCCTTCTGGATGGCGTCCTTCAGGCGTTCCCGGGCGATGGTTTCCGCGTCCAGCAGGCGCAGCGAGCCCTTCAGATAGTTGGCCATGGCCGACAACGGCTGGTTCAACTCGTGCGCCAGGGCGGACGCCATTTCGCCCATCGCGGTCAGGCGGGAAATGTGGACCAGTTCCGACTGCAGCTCCTGCAGGCGCTGCTCGGTCTGCTGGCGCTCGCTGAGGTCGCGGACGAAGCCGGTGAAGAAGCGCTGGTCGCCGGAAATCATCTCGCCGACCGCCAGCTCCATCGGAAAGGTCGACCCGTCCTTGCGCTCGCCCACGACCACCCGGCCGACGCCGATGATGCGCCGCTCGCCGGTGGTCAGATAGCGGTTGAGGTATCCGTCGTGCTGCTCGCGGTAGGGTTCGGGCATCAGCATCTTGACGTTCTGGCCGATCACTTCCTCTGCGCCCCAGCCGAACAGGCGTTCGGCGGTCGGGCTGAACGACTGCATGATCCCGCGTTCGGTGATGACGATCATGGCGTCAGGCACGGTCGCGAGGATGGACTGCAGATGCGCCTCGCGGGCCAGCAGGTCGCGGTGCACGGCCACCGAACGGGACCGCATGTTCTGGAAAGCCTCGCCGCCGGCCGTGATCACGACGCCCAGCAGCAGGAAGACGGCCGCCCCGACCAGGTCGCCGAGCGCCAGCGCGCCGGTCGACCAGGTGACGTAGAGCCCGCAGAGGAGGCCGAGCACCGTCGCCAGGGCGCCGGGCGCTGCCCCGCCGAGGGCGGCGGCGACGACGACGGCGGGGACGAAGAACAGCAGGGCCAGCCGGTCTTCCAGCAGGGGCGTCATGGCCAGCCGCGCCGCGAGCCCGAGCCCCGAGCCGAGCACGGCCGCCGCCAGGCCGAAACCGGTGTGGCGGGTCGCCAGCATCCAGTCCCAGGGCGTCCGGGTCTCCGTCGCATCCGTAGGGGTGGTCGTCATGGTGCCTCCGCAACAACCCGTAGGTGAAACCCCTGAATTTCACCAGACGTGGCCGGCGGCTACTTCACCGCCATCGGGCCGCCGGCCCTCCAGTTCCTAGTTTTCGGAAGCCGCCATGACCGCTCCCCTCGTCGACCTGTCCGTCCACCATGCGCCGAAAGGCCTTTCGGACCGCATCGCCTTCGGCTTCGTCAAGGCCCTGCGCTTCTTCGCCGACACCTTCTTCGCCAAACGCTACGGCCACCGCGCCGTGGTGCTGGAGACGGTCGCCGCGGTGCCGGGCATGGTCGGCGCCACGCTGAACCATCTGAAGGCCCTGCGCCGGATGAAGGACGACAACGGCTGGATCCGCACCCTGATGGACGAGGCCGAGAACGAGCGGATGCACCTGATGACCTTCATCGAGGTGGCGCAGCCGACCCTGTTCGAACGCTTCATGGTCATCGCCGTGCAGTGGGTCTTCTACCTGTTCTTCTTCGGCCTCTATCTGGTGTCCGCCAAGACCGCGCACCGGGTGGTCGGCTATTTCGAGGAAGAGGCCGTCCTCAGCTACACCCACTATCTGGCCGAGATCGACGAGGGTCGCAGCGAGAACGTGGCCGCGCCCGCCATCGCCCTCCGCTACTGGGACCTGCCGGCCGAGGCGACCCTGCGTGACGTGGTGCTGGTGGTCCGCGCCGACGAGGCCCACCACCGCGACGTCAACCACGGCTTCGCCAACGAACTGGCCGGCGCCGCGCCGATCCCGGTCGCGCCCTGCCCGGTGCACGTCGAGCTGCAGCCCAACTGGAAGGCGGCGGCGTAACAACGAACAACAGACCCGATCCCCGCATGTCGTCCCGCGCCCTCCCTGCCGCCTGGCGGTCCCACGCCGAGCGCAACCTGCCCCGCTACACCAGCTATCCGACGGCGGTCGCCTTCGAGACCGCCGCCGGCGAGGGGGAGGCGCGGGCGTGGCTGGCGGCCACCCGCCCCGACGAGGCCATCTCGGCCTATGTCCATGTCCCGTTCTGCAAACGGCTGTGCTGGTACTGCGGCTGCCACACCAGCGTCTTCCACGAGTACGACCGCGTCCGGGCCTTCTTCCAGACCCTGAGGCTGGAGGTCGATCTGTGGGCCGACGCCATGGGCCCCCACGCCGGGGCGGCCCACCTGCATTTCGGCGGCGGCAGTCCGAACGCCCTGTCGCCCGAGGACTTCCTCGCCCTGGTCCGGCACATGGCCGACCGGTTCGCCCTGCGGCCCGGCGCCGAGGTGGCGGCCGAGCTGGATCCCGGCATGCTGACCGAGGCCTTCATCGACGCCTGCGGCGAGGCCGGGGTGACCCGCGCCAGCCTCGGCGTCCAGACCTTCGATCCGGACGTCCAGGCCAGGGTCAACCGCGTCCAGCCCTTCGACATGGTCGCCGCCGCCAACGACCGGCTGCGCAAGGCGGGCGTGTCCGCGATCAATTTCGATCTGATGTACGGCCTGCCTGGCCAGACGCCGGAGAATGTGGCGGCCTCCACCGAGGCGGCGGTCACCCTGCGGCCCGACCGGGTGGCGGTGTTCGGCTACGCCCACGTTCCGTGGATGAAGAAGCACCAGGTGATGATCAAGGAGGCCGATCTCGCCGACGGTGACGGCCGCTGGGCCCAGGCCGAGGCGGCCGACGAGACCCTGCTTGCGGCCGGCTATGTCCGCATCGGCCTCGATCACTACGCCCTGCCGGACGATCCGCTGGCCGTCGCGGCGGCGGCGGGAAGGCTGCGCCGCAATTTCCAGGGCTACACCGACGATCCGGCGCCCGTGCTCGTACCCATCGGCCCGTCGTCGATCGGCCGATTCGCCGAGGGTTTTGTCCAGAACGCCATCACCACCGACCTGTGGGGCCGCGAGGTCGAGGCCGGCCGCCTGCCGGTCGCGCGCCGCCTGGCGGTCAATGCGGAGGACGAGCTGCGCGCGGCGGTGATCGAACGGCTGATGTGCGACCTCACGGTCGACGTGGCCGAGGTCTGCCGGTCGCATGGCTTCGCCGATGCGGCGCTGGACGGCTCGATCGTGGCCGCCGGCCGGCTGGAGGCTGACGGCCTGTGCGCCGTGGCCGGTCGGACCATCCGGATCCCGGCCGACGCCCACCGGGTCATGCGGGTCGTGGCGGCGTGCTTCGACGCCCGCCTGCCGGCCGCCCCGGCCCGCCACGCCCGGGCCGTCTGAGCGCGCCCCGCGGGATCTCACGCCCGCCTCCGGGAAACTACGCAGTTTGCGCCAGCACAACGTCGGCGCGAGCCGCGACCGCGAATGACATGCAACAGGCCAGGATGGGGGCGTCCCGGACGGCCGCAGGAACCGTGAGATGACAACCAAGAGACTTTGGATCGTCCTCGCCCTGATCATGGCGAGTTCGTTCGCCGTGCTGGGGATGATGGGGCGGGAGATAAACCGGCAGGCGCCGCCCATACCGGCGCAGGTCGTGGACACCACCGGGGCGGTGCTGCTGACCCGGGAAGACATCCAGACCGGCCAGCTGGCCTGGCAGTCGATGGGCGGCCAGCAGGTCGGCTCGATCTGGGGCCACGGCGGCTACGTCGCCCCCGACTGGTCCGCCGACCAGCTACATCGGGAGACCATGGCCCTGCTGGAGATGTGGTCGCAACGCGACTTCGGCCAGTCCTGGGCCAGTCTCGACGTCGAACGTCAGGCGGCGCTGAAGGCGCGGGTCAAGCGCGAGATGCGCACCAACACCTATGACCCGGCGACCGACACCATCACCGTCTCGGCCGACCGGGCCGCCGCCATGCGCGAGGTCAAGGCCCACTACGTCGCCCTGCTGAGCGACGATCCGGCGCTGGAATCGCTGCGCGAGCAGTACGCCATCGCCAACAATGCCGTGCCGGACGTCAGCCGGCGCAACCAGATCTCGGCCTTCTACTGGTGGGCCAGCTGGGGCGCGGGGACCGAACGCCCGAACGACGTCATCACCTACACCTCCAACTGGCCGCACGAGCCGCTGATCGACAACGTGCCGACCCCGGCCAACATCGTCTGGTCGGTGGCCAGCGTCCTGCTGCTGATCATCGGCGTCGCCGCCCTGATCTTCTGGCATGCGCGCCAGCCCAAGGAAGAGCACCTGGAGCCGCCCTCGGCCGATCCGCTGATGGGCATGAAGCCGACGCCGTCGATGAAGGCGGCGGGCAAGTATTTCCTGACCGTGATCGCCCTGTTCCTGCTTCAGGTCGGGCTCGGCGCCGTCACCGCCCACTATGCGGTCGAGGGCCATGACTTCTACGGCATTCCGATCTCGGAATGGATTCCCTACGCCGTGACCCGCACCTGGCACACCCAGCTGGCGGTGTTCTGGATCGCCACGGCCTGGCTGGGCACGGGCCTCTACATCGCCCCCATCGTCTCGGGCAAGGAGCCCCGGTTCCAGGCCCTCGGCGTCAATGTCCTGTGGGTCGCCCTCGTCGTCGTCGTGCTCGGCTCGATGGCCGGCGAATGGTTCGGCGTGCAGCAGATCTTCGACCTCGACACCAACTGGTGGTTCGGCCACCAGGGCTGGGAATACATCGACCTCGGCCGCTTCTGGCAGAGCCTTCT
The DNA here is from genome assembly GCF_031082345.1 of Brevundimonas sp. Lineage (GTDB taxonomy): Bacteria > Pseudomonadota > Alphaproteobacteria > Caulobacterales > Caulobacteraceae > Brevundimonas. The sequence goes on from NZ_JAVHLH010000146.1 coordinate 6,095, forward strand.
GTTCGTCGGCCTGCTGCTGTGGCTGCTGCTGGTGACCCGGGCCCTGTGGCCGGCGCTGAAGGAGAAGTCCCAGGCCAAGCCAGTGCTGGTCATCCTGTTCCTGTCCACCGTGGCCATCGCCCTGTTCTATGCGGCCGGCTTCATGTGGGGCAAACACACCCACATCAGCATGGTCGAATACTGGCGCTGGTGGGTGGTCCACCTGTGGGTCGAGGGCTTCTTCGAAGTGTTCGCCACCGCGGTGATCAGCCTGCTGTTCGTCCGCCTGGGCCTGGTCCGTCCGATCGTCGCCAACGTGGCGGTGGTGTTCGGCACCATCGTCTTCATGACCGGCGGCGTGCTGGGCACGGCGCACCACTGGTATTTCGCCGGCACGCCGACCTCGGTGATGGCCATCGGCTCGGTGTTCTCGGCTCTTGAGGTCGTGCCCCTGGCCCTGGTCGGCTTCGAGGCCTTCGAGAACTGGCGGCATACGAAGGCCGCCCCGTGGGTCAAGGCCTACAAATGGCCGATCCTGTTCTTCGTCTCCGTCGGCTTCTGGAACCTGCTCGGCGCCGGCGTCTTCGGCTTCATGATCAACCCGCCGCTGGCCCTCTATTACATCCAGGGCCTGAACACGACGGCGACCCACGCCCACGCGGCCCTGTTCGGGGTCTACGGGATGCTGGGCATCGGCCTGCTGCTGTTCTGCTTCCGCAGCCTGGCGCGGCGCGAGGCCTGGAGCGACAAGCTTCTGGCGTGGACCTTCTGGCTGCTGAACATCGGCCTGGCGATGATGCTGTTCATGTCGCTGCTGCCGATCGGGGTGGTGCAGGCCTTCGCCAGCATCGAGCACGGCATGTGGTTCGCGCGCTCACCGGCGGTGCTGCACTCGCCGCTGGTCCAGACCCTCGTCTGGATGCGCGTCCCGGGCGACGTGGTGTTCGGGGCGGGGGCCGTCACCCTGGCGGTCTTCGCGGCCCGGCTGGTGATCGGGGGGCTCAAGCCGAAGCCCGAGGTCGAGCCGGTCGCCGAGCCGGCGGTCCTGCCGGCCGAGTAACGGGCCGGCAGCTTACGGGCGGGGAGAGGCGAACCCCTCCCCG
>NZ_JAVHLH010000147.1 GCF_031082345.1 Brevundimonas sp.
CATCAACTTCATCGTCAACTCGGTCGCCGGCGCCGGCGCCGGCACGATCCTGGTCACCAATCTGCCGCGTATGGGAATCACGCCGGGATTCTCGGCCGGCAGTATCGGAGCCTCCGGCTCGGCCCTCGCCGACTTCTCGGGCACGACGTTCAACTCGGCCCTGGTGGCCGGCCTGTTCGGGGTCGCCGCGGCGAACCCGAACTCGAACATCATCCTGATGGACCTCTACAAGATCAGCGATCCACTGGCGGGCAACCCCGGCCTGTTCGGCCTGACCAACGCCAGCACCGCCTGCTTCAACGGCGTCACCGTCTGCGCCGACCCGGACAGCTATCTGTACTGGGACAGCGTGCACCCGACCGCGGCGGGCCACCGCCTGATCGCGATGCTCGCCAACGACTACCTCTATTATGGCGACCTCGGGGCCCAGTCGACGGTCCAGGCCGAGACCGGCTTCCGTCAGCGCGAGGACCTGCTGGATCTCGCCAGCGAGGGCCTGTCGGCGCGCGGAGCCTGGGAGCCCGGGACCCATCTGACGTTTGGGGCGCTGTACGACAGCGTCGAAACCGACGCGCGCGGCGTCGTCGCCGCGGCCGACGCCACCGGCTGGGGCGGACGGGTCGGCCTCGACCACGTCATGTCGGACACCATGCGCTTCGGCCTGGCCGGAACCTTCCGCACCGCCGACGTCGAGGCCGGGCCGATGGCCTTCGACGTCCAGACCTATGCCTTCGACCTCTACGCCGGCTGGCGTTCGGGCGCGATGTTCGTCAACGCCACGGTCGGCGGCTCGATCGACAAATACGACGACATCACCCGCGTCACCGCCCTGGCCCCGATCGTCCACAGCGGCGAGACAGACGGCGGCAGCCTCGGCGCCCGCGTGCAGGCGGGGACCTGGTTCGAGATGGGCGGCATCGCCCTGTCGCCCCGCGCCGCGCTCAACTTCGTCTCCACCGACGTCAACGGCTATGTCGAGCAGGGCGTGGCGGCCCAGTATCAGTACGAGGACCGCACCGTCGAAGGCGCCAGCGGCGAGGTCTCGCTGCGCGCCGAAGGCGGCGACGACGGCCTGAATTTCTGGGTTGAGGGCGGCTATCGCGACACCTTCGGCGACAGCCGCGACGCCGTCCGGGTCGGCATCGCCGGCAACCCGGCCCAGGTGTTGTCGCGGGCCTTCGACGATCCGTTCGGCGGCTCGCTGATCGCCTCGGCCGGCCTTGAGGCCGATGTCGGACCCGGCACGGTGTCAGTCGGCTATCGCGGCCGGTTCGGCGACGCCGCGGACAGCCATGTCGGCGCGATCACCTTCCGCGTTCCGCTGCCGTAAAAAGCCGCGGATATCCGGATCAGGCGCGCCGCTTTCGGGTGGCGCGCCTTTTTCGCGCCCGGGGATTTTGTTGAAATCGCATGGATTTTTACGGCGGCGCTGCGACCTCCTGTCGCCCCGGGGGAACCTTTTCGGCCCCAAAGTCGCCCCGCCCGGCCCCTAGACAAGCCGTTCTCCCGGTCGCCGGCCGTGAGCGTCGCTGTTCGCGGCCCGTCGGCGCCTTCACTGCTCAACTGAGCCGAAAAGACGGAGCTGACGCCGCCCATGCGACGCCTGTTGCCGACCGCCCGGTCGTTTCTCATCCATTCCGGCCAGGCCGCCGCGCTGGCCGCGGTCGCCGTGCTGGCCATGGCCGCCGCCCCAGCGTCCGAAGTTCCGGCCGCCGCCGAAGCTGAACTGCCCGTCCCCGAAGCGCCGCCGGTCACCGCCGTCGCCCGGCCGGCCGGTCCGATGACCCGCCTGATCGCCTTTGCGACCCCGTTGAAGGGCTACGCCGTCAACTCGGCCTACGGCCTGCGCCGCCTCGCCGGCGAAGCCGCCGCCCGCCAGCACAAGGGCATCGACATCGCCGCGCCGCGGGGCACCAGCATCTTCGTCGCCAGCGAGGGCGAGGTGGTGCGCACGGGCTATGACGCCGCCGGCTACGGACGATTCATCGAGGTCCGTCATCCGAACGGCATGAGCACCCTTTACGCCCACCTGAGCCGGGTCGACGTGGCCCGCGGCGATCGCCTCGGAAGCGGCGAGCGTATCGGCCTGGTCGGCTCGACCGGCCGCTCCACCGGTCCGCATCTGCATTTCGAGGTCCGCCGCGACCAGACCCAGGTCAATCCGACCTCGGTGCTTGGGCAGGCGTTCGAGATCGAGGTTGAGGCCGCCGCCTAGGGCGCAACCCCAGGCCACGGTTTCTTCACCCCTTTGCTGGATGCTGTCCGGTCAAGAGGGGTGATTTGGACCGTATCCTTTACTGCCTGACGATCATGCACGACTGGCGATGGACGCTGGCGGCCGTCGTCCTGTGCGTCTTCGGGATCGGCGCCGCCTTCCGGCTGCTCACCGGGGCCCGCACGCTCCACCATGCGCGCAGGCGCGACGTCGCCGCCCTGGGCGCCGTGGTCGGCGGCGTGGCCGCCTTCTCCACCCATTTCGTGGCCATGCAGGGCTATGACGCCGGGGGCGAGGTCCGCTACGGCCTGATCCTGACCCTGACCTCGCTGGTTCTGGGCGTCGGGGGCGTGGCGCTCGGTTCCGTCATCCTGCTCGGCGGAAACCGCCGTCTGCACCGCGGGCTCGGCGCGCTGGCCGGCGTGTCCGGCGTCGCCGCCACCCACTTCATCGGCGTCGCCGCGCTCGAACTTCCGGGGCGCGCCATCGTCTGGGATCCGGTTCTCGCCGGAGTCGCGTTGGTCGGCGGCGTGGCCATGGCTGTGGCGACGGGCGCGGTCGTGTACGGCAAGGGCGCGGCGCGCTTCGCGGCGACCTGCGTCACCGGCGCCCTGTCCATCATCATCCTGCATTTCATCGCCATGAGCGCCCTGACGATCACGCCCGACCCGGCGGGAGCGGCGGCCGCCCTCGGGCCGACCCTGTCCGCCTCGGCCATGCGGGCCGTGCTGGGCGTGCTGATCGTGGGGCTCCTGGCCGTCGCCGGCGTCATCGCCTGGATGGGCTATTTCTCGCGCTCCAGCGCCCTGAACCAGATCCGGGAGGCCATCGACGCCATGCCCGACGGCCTGGCCTTCTTCGACGCCGAGGATCGGCTGGTGCTGTGGAACAATCGCTACGACGAGGTGAACCCGGAGCTGTCGTCCAACCTCCAGATCGGCATGACCTTCCGCGAGATCATTCAGATCGGACTGAACGAGGGGCTGTACGCCGAGGCCAAGGGCCGCGAGGCGGCGTGGATCAGCGAGCGGATGGAGTCCCGCCGCGCCCTCTCGACCATGATGGAGCAGCGCATCGCCGGAGACCGCTGGCTGCGCGTGGCCGACCGCCGCACGGCGGCCGGGGGCATCGTCACCGTCTGCACCGACATCACCGATCTGAAGAACGACGCCCAGGCCCTGGTCGACGCGCGCGACGCGGCCCAGGCGGCCAACGCCGCCAAGAGCCAGTTCCTGGCCAATATGAGCCATGAGATCCGCACGCCGCTGAACGGCGTCATCGGCCTGGCCCAGGCGCTGGCCAACACCGGCCTGACGTCGCAGCAGGCGGAAATGCTGGAGTTGATCCAGTCGTCGGGACGGACGCTGCAGGTTCTGCTCAGCGACATTCTCGACCTGGCGCGCGTCGAATCCGGACGGCTGGAGCTGGCCGAAGAGGCGTTCGATCTCGGGCGCGCGGTCCGTGAGGCCGCCCAGCTGTACGAGGCGTCCGCGCGCGACAAGGGGCTGCAGTTCTTCGTCGAGATCGCGCCCGAGGTCGACTGCTGGATCACCGGCGACCTCGTGCGCCTGAAGCAGATCCTGACCAATCTGGTCTCCAACGCCGTCAAATTCACCAGCGAGGGTTTCGTCAGCCTGACCGCGGCGCCCGGCCCCGCCCGGGATGGCGTCCCGACCCTGCGCTTCTCGGTCGAGGACACCGGCATCGGCTTCGACGGCCAGACCCGCGACCGCCTGTTCAGCCGCTTCGAACAGGCCGACGGCGCCATTACCCGCAAATTCGGCGGCTCGGGTCTCGGCCTCGCCATTTCACGCCAGCTGGCCGAGATGATGGGCGGCGATCTGGACTGTGAAAGCGAGCCCGGTGGCGGGTCGGCGTTTATCCTGACGGTGCCCTTCAGGACGGCCACGGCGTCTGCGACGCCCGCCGCCGGAGTGGACGAGGCCGAGGGCGGAACCTCCGGCGCCGTCCGGGTGCTGCTGGCCGACGACCATCCCGTGAACCGCCGCGTGGTCGAGATGGTCCTGGCCCAGGCCAATGTGACCCTGACCTCGGTCGAGGACGGCGCCCAGGCCCTGCAGGCGATCCGCGAAGGCGACTACGACCTGATCCTGATGGATATGCAGATGCCGGTCATGGACGGGCTGACGGCGACGCGGGAAATTCGCCTGCACGAGGCGGCGATGGGGCTGAGCCGGACGCCGATCGTGATGCTGACCGCCAACGCCCTGCCGGAGCACGTCCGCGCCGCCGAGGCCGCGGGCGCCGACCGTCACCTGCCCAAGCCGTTCAACGCGGCCGAGCTTCTGAATCTGGTCGTCGCCCTGCCCCGGGCCATGGCCAAGTCGATCGCCGCCTGACCGACCTCGCCTATTCGTAGCCGTGCGCCGCCTCGTTGATGACCTGCGAGGGCATCGACGAGAAATCCACCGCGACCGGGCGTCCGGCCTTGGCCTGAAGCGTCTTGATGACGTGCTCCAGACGCCGACGGACCTCACCCTCGGCCTCGGTCTGGCTGTCCAGGTTCAGCGGGGCCAGACAGAAGTCGATGATGGCCTGGGGACGGGTGATCGGTTCCATGGGGTCTCTCCTTATTCGGCCGCGACGAACTGGGCGGTTTCGGTCGAGTCCTTGAGCGCGGTGGTCGAGGACTGGCCGCTCGAGATGACGGTCGCGACCTGGTCGAAATAGCCGGTGCCGACCTCGCGCTGGTGACGGGTGGCGGTGTAGCCGGCCGCCTCGTTGGCGAACTCGCGCTGCTGCAGCTCGGAATAGGCCGCCATGCCGCGGTCACGATAACCGCTGGCCAGTTCGAACATGCCGTTGTTGAGGCTGTGGAAGCCGGCCAGGGTCACGAACTGGAATTTGTAGCCCATGGCCCCCAGCTCGCGCTGGAATTTGGCGATGGTGGCGTCGTCCAGCTTGGCCTTCCAGTTGAACGACGGCGAGCAGTTGTAGGCCATCAGCTTGCCGGGGTGTTCCTTCTGGATCGCCTCTGCGAAGCGTCGGGCGTCGTCCAGATCGGGGTGCGAGGTCTCCCACCACAGCACGTCGGCGTATTTCGCATAGGCGAGGCCGCGGGCGATGCAGTGGTCCAGACCGGTACCGGGCTTGAGACGGAAGAAGCCCTCGGGCGTCCGGTCATCCCGGTTGATGAAGGGATGGTCGCGCTCGTCGACGTCGGAAGTGATCAGCTGGGCGCTTTCGGCGTCGGTGCGGGCCACGGTCAGGGTCGGGGCGCCCATGACGTCGGCGGCAAGCCGCGCCGCGATCAGGTTGCGCTCGTGCGCCTGGGTCGGGATCAGCACCTTGCCGCCGAGGTGGCCGCATTTCTTCTCGGAGGCCAGCTGGTCCTCGAAATGGACGCCCGCGGCGCCCGCCTCGATGAAGGCCTTCATGATCTCGAAGCTGTTCAGCGGGCCGCCGAAGCCGGCCTCGGCGTCGGCGACGATGGGCACGAACCAGTCGCGCTTGGCCCCGCCCTCGGCGTGCTCGATCTGGTCGGCGCGCTGCAGGGTGCGGTTGATGCGGCGGCACAGCTCGGGCGCGGCGTTGGCCGGGTACAGCGACTGGTCCGGATACATGGCTCCGGCGGTGTTGGCGTCGGCGGCGACCTGCCAGCCCGACAGATAGATGGCCTTCAGACCCGCGCGGACCATCTGCATGGCCTGATTGCCGGTCACCGCGCCCAGCGCGTTCACGAACGGCTCGTCGTGCAGCAGCTCCCACAGCCGGTTGGCGCCGCGCTCGGCCAGGGTGTGGGTGATCGGCACCGAGCCACGCAGCCGACGGACGTCCTCCGGCGTATAGGGCCGTTCGATGCCGTCGAAGCGGCCGACGGGCGACGGGACGAGATGGGCGAAGCTGGTCATGGTCAGTGTCTCTGCACGGTTGCGGCCGGGCGCCACAGTTCATGCAGAGGGAAACACGCCGAAGTCACGAATGACACAGTCAGGATGACGAGAACCGTGTCGTTTGGTCATGATATGACACTTGCTGTTAAGTCATTTTGTGACATTCTTCAGCCATGGAAGTGACCGCCGACCGCAAGCTGTTCCTGGGAGGCCGCCTCAAGCGGCTGCGGCGCGACCTGGCGCTGACCCAGACAGCCATGGCCGGCGACCTTGGCGTTTCCCCAAGCTATCTCAATCACATAGAGCGCAACCAGCGACCGGTTTCGGCCCAGTTGCTGCTGCGCCTCGCCGACACCTACGATGTCGACCTGCGCACATTCGGCCCGTCCGGAGGCCCGGCGACCGAGTCGGAACTGGCCGAGGCCTTCGCGGACCCCCTGTTCCAGGGTCTGCCCGTGCCGCGCCACGAGATCGTCCAGATGGCCGAGGATCAACCGGCCGCCGCCGACGCCCTGCTGCGTCTCTATCGGGCCTTCGCCGACCGCCGCGCCCGCGATCGGGCCGAGGCCGACGTTGCCGGCGGCGCAGACGACGGCAGTCCCGCCGACTGGGTCCGGGAATACGTCCAGGGCCGCCGCAACCATTTCCCCGAACTGGACGCCCTGGGCGAGACGCTGGCGGACGCGCTCAGCAGCGAGACGCCTGCGGAGTCCTTTGAAACCCGGGCCCGGACGCGCCTGCTGTCGCGCCATGGCCTGTCGGTCCGCACCCTGCCCGTCGAGGTGATGGTCGAATGGACCCGCCGGTACGACCCCCACCGCAAGCGCCTCCTCCTGTCCGAGACCCTGGGCCCCTCCTCCCGCGCCTTCGCCGTCGCCTTCCAGCTGGCCCTGTCTGAACACGACGCCGAACTGACCGCCCTGACCGACAGCGCCGCGCCGCCCGACGAGCCGACGCGGCGACTGTTGAAGGTGTCCCTGACCAACACCCTCGCGGCCGCGATCCTGATGCCCTACGCCGCCTTCCAGCAGACGGCCGAAGCGACGGGCTACGACCTCGCCCGACTTCAGGCTCGTTTCGGCG
>NZ_JAVHLH010000148.1 GCF_031082345.1 Brevundimonas sp.
TGGGCGCAGACGGTGCGGTCCTGCACGTTGAGATCGAAGGCGCGGCGAAAGGGCCGATCCTGCTCTTCACCCATGGCTGGGGTCTCTCGGCGCGCATCTGGGCCGAGGCGCGGGCGGACCTGGGCGCCCGCTTCGGCCTCGTCTTCTGGGACCTGCCCGGACTGGGCCGGTCCGCCCGCCCGCTCGCGGGCTATTCGATCGAGGGGTTTTCCGAAGACCTGCACGCGGTGATCGACAGCCTGCCGCAGGACCGCCCGATCATCCTCGTCGGCCACAGCATCGGCGGCATGACGGTTCAGACCTTCTGCGCCCGCCATCCTGAAGTGCTGAAACGGCGGGTGGCCGCCATCGTGCTCGAGAACACCACCCACGCCAATCCTCTGGAGACGATGGTCTTCTCGCGCGTGCTTCGACCGCTTCAGCCGGTGATCGAACTCATTCTCAAGCTGGACACGGTCCTGTCGCCCGCGCTGTGGGTGATGAACTGGCAGGCGTGGCTCAGTGGTTCGACCCATGCAGCGGCCCGCCTGGCGGGCTTCGGCGCCCGCCCGACGCGGGAACAGCTGGATCGGACCGCGCGGCTGATCACCCTGAATTCCCCGGCGGTCCAGGCGCGCGGCAATCTCGCCATGCTGCGCTGGTCGATCACCGACGATCTGCCCCGGATCGACGTTCCGGCGCTCGTCTTCGTCGGCGGCCGCGACCTGATCACCCGGGACCAGGCCGGCGAGACCATCGCCGCCGCCCTGCCGCAGGCCCGGCTGGTCCGGGTCGAAGACGCCGGCCACATGGGGCCGGTCGAGAAGGCGCCCTTCTACAACGAGCAGATCGCGGATTTCGTCGGCTTCGTTCACCTGCTCCGCAGCCGCGTCCCGGCGCCCTCGCGTCGCTCCTTCCTCTCGCCCGACGCCGATCTCGCCCCGCCGGCGCGGCCGGATGAGGGGCCGGGCGAGGGCGGGGACCCGCCCGTCCGGATCCAGCCGGCGGCCCGCCCGATCTGACCTCAACGGCCGCCGATCCCCTGCCATCCCATAGCCTGTCATCCCGGCCCATCCCGGTCATTTCCCTGCCATCCCGCACCCGGCCCGATCTCCGTCGACGGTGCGGTGAAAGGGACTGCGTCCGCTTTTGACGCGGGCGCATGCTCTCATTGCGGGACAAGGACGAACGGTTGGCCGGCGGCCGATCGGGACCGTCTGGCGGCGATCGGCGCCTCAGCGACGGGAGAGGGAAGGGGGTGCGGGAGTGTCGGGATGGCAGGGTTTTGCGATTTTCTGCTGACAGGGTCGGGGCCGGAACCGTCACAGCGGCTCACGTTTTGTTACACCCCCAGCCTCGCCTTGCCGGCCCTCGCGCGGTAAGCGGGGCGCTGCACCGCGAGGGATGCGAGTCCCCGCGTTCGATCACGGCTCAGAGGCTGATAAATGACCCAGTGGGTGTACGGCTTCGGCGGCGGGACCGCCGACGGCGACTCGTCGATGAAGAACCTTCTCGGCGGCAAGGGCGCGAACCTCGCCGAGATGTCCTCGCTCGGCCTGCCGGTGCCCCCCGGCTTCACCATCACCACCGAGGCCTGCGTTCATTACTATTCCAACGGCCAGAGCTATCCGGCCGATCTCGCAGCCCAGGTGGCCGCCGGCCTGAAGAAGGTCGAGAGCGTGGTCGGCAAGACCTTCGGCGATCCGAAGAACCCGCTGCTGGTCTCGGTCCGCTCGGGCGCCCGCGCCTCCATGCCGGGCATGATGGACACCGTCCTGAACCTCGGCCTCAACGACGAGACGGTCGAGGGGCTGGCCGCCCTCAGCGGCGACCGCCGCTTCGCCTTCGACAGCTACCGCCGCTTCATCACCATGTACTCCAACGTGGTGCTGGGCCTGTCGCACGACGACTTCGAAGAGGTTCTGGACGACCACAAGGACCGGCTGGGCGTCACCATCGACACCGACCTGTCGGCCGCCGACTGGGAGAAGGTGGTCGCCGAATACAAGCAGGTGGTCGAGGACCGTCTGGGCCAGCCCTTCCCGCAGGATCCCAACGACCAGCTATGGGGCGCCGTCTCGGCCGTCTTCGCCAGCTGGATGAACGACCGGGCCAAATTCTATCGCCGCATGCACGACATCCCCGAGAGCTGGGGCACGGCGGTGAATGTGCAGTCCATGGTCTTCGGAAACATGGGCGAGACCTCGGCCACCGGCGTCGCCTTCACCCGCAACCCGTCGACGGGCGAGGCCCGGCTGTATGGCGAATTCCTGATCAACGCCCAAGGCGAGGACGTCGTCGCCGGCATCCGCACGCCGCAGTCGCTGACACGCGCCGGCCGCGAGGAGATGGGCGAGACCGCCCCCTCGATGGAAGAGGCCATGCCGGTGGTCTTCAACGAATTCGTCGAGGTCGTCGGCAAGCTCGAGACCCACTACCGCGACATGCAGGACATCGAATTCACGGTCGAACAGGGCCGGCTGTGGATGCTGCAGACCCGCAACGGCAAGCGCACGGCCAAGGCGGCGCTGAAGGTGGCCGTGGACCTCGCCGCCGAGGGCGTGATCTCGCAGGAGGAGGCCATCGGCCGGGTCGAGCCCTCGGCGCTGGACCAGTTGCTGCACCCGACCCTCGACCCGAACGCCGAACGCAAGGTCGTCGCCGCCGGCCTGCCCGCCTCGCCGGGCGCCGCCACCGGCAAGGTGGTGTTCGACGCCGACGAGGCCGAGCGCCTGTCCCAGCTCGGCGACGCCGTCATCCTCGTGCGTGAGGAGACCTCGCCCGAGGACATCCACGGCATGCACGCGGCGCGCGGCATCGTCACCGCCCGCGGCGGCATGACCAGCCACGCGGCGGTGGTCGCCCGCGGCATGGGCCGCCCCTGCGTCTCCGGCGCCGGCGAGATCCACATCGACGAGAAGGCCGGGACCTTCACCGCCCGCGGCCGCGTCTTCAAGGCCGGCGAGGTCATCACCATCGACGGCTCGAAGGGCGAGGTGCTGGACGGCGCCGTGCCGATGATCGAGCCGGAACTGACCGGCGACTTCCAGACCCTGATGGCCTGGGCCGACAAGGAGCGCCGTCTGCGGGTGCGGGCCAACGCCGAGACGCCGCTGGACGCCAAGACGGCACGCGGCTTCGGGGCCGAGGGCATCGGCCTGTGCCGGACCGAGCACATGTTCTTCGACGACGCCCGCATCGCCGCCGTGCGCGAGATGATCCTCGCCGACGACGAGGCCGGCCGCCGCGCCGCCCTCGCCAAGATCGCGCCGTTCCAGAAGTCGGACTTCGTCGAACTATTCGAGATCATGGCCGGCCTGCCGGTGACCGTGCGGCTGCTCGACCCGCCGCTACACGAGTTCATCCCCCACACCGACGCCGAGATCGACGCCCTGGCCGAGACCCAGGGCCTCGACGCCGCCAAGCTGAAGCGGCGGGCGAAGGAGCTGCACGAGACCAACCCCATGCTGGGCCACCGCGGCTGCCGCCTCGGCGTCGCCTACCCCGAGATCTACGAGATGCAGGTCCGCGCCATCCTCGAGGCGGCGCTGGAGGTGCAGGCGAAGTCGGGCGAAGCCCCGCTGCCCGAGATCATGCACCCGCTGGTCGCCCTCGGCCTCGAGATGAAATACCTGCGCGAGCTGACCGACCGGGTCGCGCGCGAGGTCTTCGCCGAGACCGGCCAGTCGATCGCCTATCTGGTCGGGACCATGATCGAACTGCCCCGCGCCGCCCTGCGCGCCGGCGACCTCGCCGAGCACGCCGAGTTCTTCTCCTTCGGCACCAACGACCTGACCCAGACCACCTTCGGCATCAGCCGCGACGACTCCGGCCGCTTCCTGCAGGCCTATCTGGACAAGGGCATCTTCGAGACCGACCCCTTCGTCCGCCTCGACCAGGAGGGCGTCGGCGACCTGATCCGCATCGCCGCCGAGCGGGGCGGGGCGGCCCGCCCGGACATCAAGATGGGCATCTGCGGCGAGCACGGCGGCGACCCGTCGTCGATCGACTTCTGCGAGCGGGTCGGCCTCAGCTACGTCAGCTGTTCGCCCTACCGCGTCCCCATCGCCCGCCTCGCCGCCGCCCAGGCCGCCCTGAACGCCCGCGCCGGGACCGAACAGGAGAAGGACCGCTAAGCAATCGCGCTGTCAAAATAAGAACACGATAAGGTCGCGATTGACGTATCGGCGTCTGTGTCAAGCTGTCCACAGTCCGAAACCAGTCGCAGCGCCCTACTGGAACGCCGGCAATCGCTACCCATTTCTGTCTCCGCTGGATGGGGCTGGTCACCGCAGAAGTGACCACATCTAGAGGATACAGAAACAATGCGTAACGTTCTTCTCGCGACCGCTGCTCTTACTTTGATCGCTGCACCGGCCATGGCCCAGAGCTTCAACGATCCGCAATGGACCGGCTCGGTCGGCTACACCCACCTCGACAGCGGCGACGACAGCCTCGGCGCCGTCACCGGACGGGTCGGCGCCAAGCTCTCGCGCTACATCGGCGTCGAGGCCGAGGGCTCCTTCGGCGTCAAGGACGAGGACATCACCGTCGCCGGCGTCGACGGGACCCTCGAACATGAGTACGACGCCGCCGTCTACGCCGTGGGCTCGGTGCCCGTCAGCCCGAACCTCGAACTGTTCGGCCGCGTCGGCTACGGCACGACCTCGCTGAAGGCCGACGTCGCCGGCGTCTCCGCCACCGAGGACGGCGAAAGCCTGAACTACGGCGCCGGCGCGAACTACTTCTTCGACGTCCAGAACGGCGTCCGCGCCGACTGGACCCGCCGCGACTTCACCGACGACGCCGGCGGCGAGATCGACACCTACGGTCTCAGCTTCGTCCGCCGCTTCTAGGACCCGGACATCTCCGCCGCGGCGACCACGCCGCGGCGGAGACCCTGTCGACTAGAGAAACTTCGCCATCACCAGGGCCGTATCGGCCATCCGCGTCGCGAAGCCCCATTCGTTGTCGTACCAGCTCAGCACCCGCGCCAGCTTGCCGTCGACGACCTGGGTCTGGGGCAGGGCGGCGGTCGACGAGGCGGCGATGTGATTGAGGTCCATCGACACCAGCGGCTCGGTGGTGGTGTGCAGCACGCCCTTCATCGGACCGTCGGCGGCGGCCTGAAGCGCGGCGTTGATCTCGTCCACCGAGACCTCGCGCCCCGCCACCACCTTCAGGTCGACGACCGAGACGTTGGGCGTCGGCACCCGGATCGACGATCCGTCCAGCTTGCCCTTCAGTTCCGGCAGCACCAGGCCGAGCGCCTTGGCAGCGCCGGTCGAGGTCGGGATCATCGACAGGCCCGCGGCGCGGGCGCGGTACAGGTCCTTGTGCATCGTATCCAGCGTCGGCTGGTCGCCGGTGTAGGCGTGGATAGTGGTCATGTAGCCGCGCTCGATGCCGAACAGGTCGTTCATCACCTTGGCCACCGGGGCCAGGGCGTTGGTGGTGCACGAGCCGTTGGAGACGATGATGTCGTCGGCGGTCAGGACGTCGTGGTTGACCTTGTAGACGATGGTCTGGTCGGCGCCGTCGGCCGGGGCCGAGACCAGCACCCGCTTGGCGCCGGCCTTCAGGTGCGCGCTGGCCTTGTCCTTCGAGGTGAAGATGCCGGTGCACTCGAAGGCGATGTCGACGTTCAATTCCTTGTGCGGCAGGTTCGCGGGGTCCCGCTCGGCCGTCACCTTGATCTTGCCCAGGCCGACGTCGATCCAGCCGTCGCCGCTTTCGACCGTGCCGGGGAACCGGCCGTGCACGCTGTCGTAGCGCAGTAGGTGGGCGTTGGTCTCGACCGGGCCCAGATCGTTGATCGCCACCACCTCGATGTCGCGACGGCCATGCTCGACGATCGAGCGCAGGACGAGGCGGCCGATGCGGCCGAAACCATTGATGGCGACGCGGACGGTCATGGGGCGGGCTCCTTGAAGCGTGATTTGCGGTTGGCGCTTCAATGGAACCGGCGGCGCGGCGTTTCAACCCCGCGGCCGTAACAAGCCGTGATGAACTGTAACGCTTCGAGCGCGCCGCCGCGCCTCAGGCCTGTTCTGCGCCGGGCGGGGCAAGGGGCAACGCCAGCCGCGCGGTCAGTCCGCCGCCGGTCCGGTTGGTCAGGGTCACGTCGCCGCCATGCGCTCGCGCCGCCTGACGCGCCACGGTCAGCCCCAGACCCGTCCCGCCGGTCTCGCGGCTGCGCGACCGCTCGCCGCGATGGAAGGGGTCGAACACCGCCTCCAGCTCGTCCCCGGCCAGGCCGGGACCGTCGTCTGAGACCTCCACGACGGCGCGGCCGTCCTCAACGAAGGCCTTCACCCGGGCCCCTCCGCCGTATTTGACGGCGTTGCCGATCAGATTGGCCAGGGCCCGGCGCAGGGCGGCGGGGTCGCCCTCGACCGGCAAGGCGCCGCCGCCTTCAAAGCGCACATCGGCGCCGGTCTCGGTGAAACCGGCCGCGCAATCCGCCGCCAACGGACCCAGATCCAGCGGCTCGCGCCGCTCCGCCGTGGACTCCCCCCGCACGAAGGCCATGGCTTGGGCGATCAGGGCGTCCATTTCCTCGATATCGGTGGCCATCCGGTCGCGCACCGCCGCCGGCGCCTGCTCGGCCCTGAAGCGCAATCGGGTCAGCGGCGTGCGCAGGTCGTGGGCGATGGCCGCGATGGTCTGCGTCCGCTGGCGCATGTGCTCGCGCAGCGAGGCCTGCATGTCGTTGAAGGCGTGGATGGCCGTGCGCACCTCGCTGGGACCCGATGGCGCCAGCGGCTCGGCGTCGGGGTCGGCCCCCAGCCGCTCGGCGGCGTCGGCGAAGACCCGGATCGGGCGCGTCAGCCGCCGCGCCAGCCACCAGACCAGCGGGGCCAGCAGCAGCATGGAAATGCCCAGCGCCAGCAACACCCGCAACTGCCACGGCGACAGCAGACCGCGCGGCGGCTCGACCGTGGCCCAGCGCCCGTCCGGCTGACGAACCGAGGCCGAGAACGGCGCAAACGTCAGGCGGTGAGCCAGGACAGTGAACTCGCGCGTCGTGGAGTTGATCACGATGGCGCCGTCGTCGCCGCGCGGGACCATGTGCTGCATATGCAGCTGGGCGGCCGCCGCGGCCTGCTCCCGGGTCAGCTCGACCGTCTTTCGACGAACCGCATCGTCGGCGCCGCCGGCGAGCCG
>NZ_JAVHLH010000149.1 GCF_031082345.1 Brevundimonas sp.
CGTCCGCCGCCGCCGCCGCCGTCTTCGCGGTGCTGGGGCTGGGCGCGATCGACATCCTGATCCTGCTGCCCATCCTGATGGGCGTGGTCGGGGCCTTGTTCGGCTTCTTCATGGCGGCCATCGGCCTGTTCGTCGGCGGCGGCGTGATCATGGTCGCCGGTCCGTTCGCCGGCTTCCCCGGCGGCGTCTTCACTGCGGTCCTCGCCGGCCTCGGCATGATGGCCGGCGCCACGGCGCTCGCCGCCCTGACCGCCATCGCCACCGTCCTGCTGGTCAATGCGACCGTCTGGTACGCCCGCCTGCACTACCGGCTGCTGAAGCCGGCCCTTGAACCCCAAGCCCAGGCCTGAGGAGAGATCCGCATGATCCGCACCCTTCTGATCATCACCGGCGCCAGCCTGGTGCTCTGCGTCGCCGCCCTCGCCGGAGCCGCCGCCATCGGCGGCCAGGACATGGCCCGCCACGGCTGGACCTGGACCTTCCGCGACCACGTCGGAGTCCGCCGCGAGGAGTCTGTCACCTTCAAGCGGGTCGACAGCGGCCCCCGCGTCACCCGCACCCTCGCCTGGGACGGCAGCGACCGTCTGGACATCGAGGTCAACGCCGATGTCACCTACGTCCAGGGCGACGCGGCCTCGGTCGAGATTGTCGGCCCCCGCGACCAGGTCGAAGGCCTGCGCCTCCGCGGCGGCCGGCTGACCTTCAACGACGACGACGACACCGAGGTCGTGGTGTTCGGCTGGCGCAACCACGACCGGCTGCAGATCACGGTGACCGCCCCCTCGGTCCGCACGTTCGGCCTGTCCAGCTCGGGCGATTTGAGCATCCGCGAGTACGACCAGCCCGACCTCATGGTCCGCATCACCGGTTCGGGCGATGTCGACGCCTCCGGACGCACCGAGACCGTCGAGCTCGACATCCATGGCTCGGGCGAGGCCGACCTCTCGGGGCTCGAGACCCGGGACGCCGACGTCGAGATTTCCGGCTCGGGAGAGGCGGCCGTCGGGCCGACCGGCGCCGCCCGGATCACCATCTCCGGCTCCGGCGACGTCGACCTGACGCAACGGCCGGCCAGCCTGATCCAGAACGTGTCCGGTTCGGGCGACGTCAATCAGCGCTGACAACCAGGGCGAGGCCGGTGACTTCGCCGGCCTCGCATCCTATCTGAACGGCATGACCCTTCACGTTCAGCCGCCCGCCATCCTCGAATCCGCCGACGTCAGCCCGGACGAGGCCCTCTCCATCCTCCAGGACGCGCTGACCGGAGCCGACGACGGGGAGCTGTTCCTCGAACGCTCCGAATCCGAATCGCTGGTGTTCGACGACGGCCGCCTCAAGTCCGCGGCCTATGACGCCACCGAAGGCTTCGGCCTGCGGGTGGTGGTGGGCGAGACCGCCGGCTACGCCCACGCCAACGAGATCAGCGGTCCCGCCATTCGCCGCGCCGCCGACAGCGCCGCCCTCGCCAAGGCCGGCCACGCGGGGGTGACGGCCGAGGCGCCCCGCGCCACCAATCAGAAACTCTACGAGGCCGTCGACCCCCTCGCCTCGCCCGCCTTCTCCGACAAGATCGCCCTGCTCTCGGAAATCGACGCCTGGGCCCGCGCCCGCGATCCGCGCGTGGTGCAGGTCTCGGCCAGTCTGGTCGGCGAGCGCCGCAATATCGAGATCCTGCGCGGCGACGGCCGCCGCGTCTCCGACCTGCGCCCGCTGGTGCGCCTCAATGTCTCGGTCACGGTGGAGAAGGACGGCCGCCGCGAGAGCGCCTCCTCGGGGGCCGGCGGCCGGGCCGGCTTCGAGACCTGGATCGCGCCGGACCGCTGGCAATGGCAGGTCGACGAGGCCCTGAGGCAGGCGCTGGTCAATCTGGAGGCCGTCGACTGCCCGGCCGGCGAGATGGACGTGGTCCTCGGCGCCGGCTGGCCCGGCGTCCTGCTGCACGAGGCCATCGGCCACGGCTTCGAGGGCGATTTCCACCGCAAGGGCTCGTCGGTGTTCTCGGGCAAGATGGGCCAGCGCGTCGCCGCCCCGGGCGTGACCGTGGTCGACGACGGCTCCATCGCCGGCCGCCGCGGCTCGCTGAGCATCGACGACGAGGGCACCCCGACCTCGCGCACCGTGCTGATCGAGGACGGCATCATGGTCGGGCTGATGCATGACCGGCTGTCGGCGCGTCAGCTGGGCGCCCGCGCCACCGGCAACGGCCGGCGCCAGTCCTTCGCCCACATGCCGATGCCGCGCATGACCAACACCTTCATGGAAGGCGGCAAGGACAAGCAGGCAGACATGATCGCCTCGACGAAGCGCGGCCTCTATGCGGCCAATTTCGGCGGCGGCCAGGTCGACATCACCAACGGCAAATTCGTCTTCCAGTGCACCGAGGCCTACCTGATCGAGGACGGCAAGATCACCGCGCCCGTGCGCGGCGCCACCCTGATCGGCGACGGGGCCACGGCCCTGCAAAGGGTGGAGATGATCGGCGACGACTTCGCCTTTGATCCCGGCGTCGGCGTCTGCGGCAAGGCCGGCCAGGGCGTCCCGGTCGGCATCGGCCAGCCCAGCCTCAAGATCGGCGGCCTGACGGTCGGCGGAACGGCGGTTTGACCCTACGTCCGGAAATGACGCAGGCGCATGGCAGTCTGCCGACATGGAACGGATCGCCGGTGCCGACGAAGTATACGAGGTAGACGAGTTAGACTCCTTTTTCGGAGTCTACCTCGTCGACGTCTGGCGCGACCGCCGCCGGCGCTTCGGCCCTCCACTCGGGCCCGTCCACCTCGAAACCGCGCGCCTCCAGTCCGTCCAGCACGCCGCCCTCTTCCGCCAGCAGCCGGATCGGGGCCACGCCCATGGTGACGCCGGGCGAGATCAGCGCCGTCTCGATCGCCGCCGCCCACTGCTGATGCAACTGGGGCGCGATCTCGGGGTCGCCCCACGGCCAGCACTGGTTCAGGGCCCGGTCGATCGGCGAGGCGACCACCTCGGCCACCCGCCGGGCGCGCCAGTCCTCGGCCCGTTCGCGCGCCGCGTCCGGCCCCTGTTCGGCGGCGGCGATGGCCGCCTCGACGCAGGGGACGTGGGCCGACTGGGGCGCCTCGATCAGGCTGTCGATCAGCTCGTCGCCGCGCACCGTGCCGACCGGCCGGGTCTCGACGCGGGCCCGGCGGGCGGCGCGGCGGACCACGTCCATGGCGTCGTCGCCGCCCCGGCGGCCGGTGTAGCCGGCCTTGTCCTGCATCAGGTCGAAGCCGAGGATCAGCAGGCTCCTGGTGCGCCAATCCTGATTGCGCTCGCCGGCCATGACCGCGTCCAGCCGCGCCTGCCAGTCCGGCGTCAGCCAGTCGGCGCTGGTCTGTCCGCGCGGCATCCGGGCGATGGTGCGGATGCGCCAGATGACGCGCAGAAGGTCGGTCACCGAGGCGCGGCCTTCCTGGGGCGTCAGAATCTGCTGCGACCGGGCGGCGGCGGCCTCGAGGTCGTCCGGTCGCCATTCGAGGTCGCGCGGGATGCCGGTGATGGCGCCGACCAGGATCAGGGTGCTGTCGCCCCGGCTGACCGTCCACATCGGCGCGCCCGAGCGCCGGGCCAGCACCACCACCTCCTCGATGGTCGTGGCCTCCGGCTCCTGCGGCGTCTGCGCCACGGCCGATTGCGGCGCGGACCCCAGCAGACACAGGGCAAAAGATAGAGCGAACAATGATCTCACGATTACCTGCCGTCTCTAGTATTAAAGAATAAATGGAAGCCTCGATAAGAACACGAGCATGACATTCCTGTAATGCTGTCTGCTTTTTAATCCACCTTGCCGTCTTGTAACTGGAGCTGTCCGCGTCAGGACGCCACACCTTCGTCACACGACGAGGGGACCCCTGCAATGACCAAGACCATCCTTCTGGCCACGACCGCCATCCTGTTCACCGGAGGCGTGGCCGCGGCCCAGACCTCGTCGGACGGGCCCGACCCGCAGGTCGCCCAGGCCCCGGTTCCGGTCAACGGTCAGGACGCCCAGATCGATTCGGTCCAGCAGGGCGTGCTGGTCTTCACCCCCGACTTCTTCGCCGACCAGCGGCCCAACACCGCGCTGGACATGGTGTCCCGGGTGCCCGGCTTCTCGATCAACGACGGCTCGGGCAGCCGCGGCTTCGAGGGCGCCGTCGGCAACATCCTGATCAACAACGCCCGCCCCGCCTCCAAGAACGACACCGGCTCCAACGTCCTGTCGCGCACCGCAGCCAGCCAGGTCGAGCGCATCGAGCTGATCCGCGGCGGCGCTCCCGGCATCGACATGCAGGGCTATTCGGTCGTCGTGAACGTGATCCTGAAGACCGAGAACACCCGCCAGTCGATCCTCACCGCCAGCGGCTTCTTCTTCGACGGCGGCCGGGACCAGTTCGCCGGCTCCTACCAGTTCTCCGCCCGCGAGGGCGAGCGCACCTGGGGGGTCACCCTCAGCGACGGCGTGTCGATGAGCGACTCAAACGGCGTCGGCCCCGTGATCCGCACCGACGCCAACGGCGTCGTCATCCGCGAGGAGGATTACTTCAATGACGCCTGGGGCGGCGGCCAGTCGGTGCGCGGCAACTTCGCCACCCCGCTCTACGGCGGCAAGATCGACCTGACCGCCCGCTATGGGGTCAACGACTACCACAACATCAATCTGCAGACCGCCACCGACGTCCGCCGCGAAAGCCTGTTCGACAACGATGGCGACGGCGGCGAGTTCGGCGCCGTCTACAGCCGCCCGCTCAGCGACCGGCTGAAGATGGAGACGCGGCTGATCCACCAGTGGAACAGCTTCGAATCGGTCTCGACCTCGCGCACCCGCCTCGCCGGCGTCGACAGCCCCGAACAGCGCTTCACCGGGATCGGCGACTCGTCCGAGTCGATCCTGCGCGGCCTGGTGCGGTTCGAGCGCTCGCCGGCCCTGACATTCGAGACCGGCGCTGAGGTGGCCTACAACATGCTGGAGGTCGACCAGGCCTTCACCGTCGGCGGGGTCCCGATCCCGTTGCCGTCCGCCTCGGTCAAGGTCGAGGAGACCCGCGGCGAGGCCTTCGGCAAGGCGACGTGGCGGGTGCAGCCCAAGCTGACCCTGGAAGGCGGCCTGCGGCTGGAAAGCTCGACCATCAGCCAGTCCGGCGACGCCGACCAGGAGAAGAGCTTCTTCTTCGCCAAACCACGCTTCCTCGCCACCTGGACGCCGATGGCGAACAACCAGGTCCGGGTGCGCTTCGAACGCGAGGTCGGCCAGCTGGACTTCGGCGATTTCGCGGCCTCGGCCGATCTCGAGGACGAGAACGTGTTCGGCGGCAACGTCGATCTGGAGCCCGAGCAGCGCTGGATCAGCGAACTGATCTACGAGCGCCGCTTCTGGGGCGACGGCATCGTCAGCGTCGGCCTGCGCCACGATGAGATCACCGACGCCCTCGACGTGATCCCGCTGGACATGGGCCTGTCCGCGGTCGGCAACATCGGCGACGGCACCCTGGACCAGCTGGCCCTGACCATCGCCATCCCGACCGACAAGCTGGGCGTGTCCGGCGGCATGTTCCGCTTCCGCAACACCTGGAACCACACCGAGGTCACCGATCCGACCACCGGCGAAATTCGCCCGATCTCCAACGTCCGGCCGAGGCAGGCGGTGATCTCCTGGGAGCAGGACATCACCAGCTGGAAGCTGCAGTACGGCGGAGCCTTCCTCCCGCTGCTGGGGCAGAAGAGCTTCGATCCGGACCAGACCTCGGGCTGGCGCGGGCATGACTATTTCGAGGTCTGGGCCGAGTACAAGCCGACCGAAACCCTGTCGATCCGGGCCCAGCTCAACATCTGGAACGACTTCGATATCGAGCGCACGATCTACGCCGACCGCACGCCCGCGCGCCCGATCGCCTATGTCGAGCGGCGTCACATTGACCCGCGGACCTTCTTCCAGGTCCGGGTGCGCAAGACCTTCTGATCAGGGCTGATCGGCGCGGTGGACGACGACGCCGTCGACCACCGTCAGCACGGCCCGGCCCTTCGGGATGTCGGCCTCGGGCGCGGTCATCAGGTCGACGTCGAAGGCGGTGAAGTCGGCCCGCTTGCCGACCTCGATCGTGCCCAGTTCGTCCTCACGGAAGCTGGCGTACGCCGGCCAGAGGGTGAACATCTTCAGGGCCGTCTGGCGGTCGACCGCCTCCTGCGGCCGCCAGTCGGGGCCCTGGAAGCCCTGCAGATCGCGGCGGGCGACGGCGGCGTAGAACTCGATCAGCGGCGCGCCGCGCTCGACCGGGGCGTCGGAACCGCCGACCACGACGACGCCGAGGTCGGCCAGGCTGTGCCAGGCGTAGGCTCCGTCCAGCCGGGCGTCGCCGAGGCGGGCCGGGGCGAAATGCAGGTCGCCGATGGCGTGGCTGGGCTGCATCGAGGCGATGATCGGCAGGTCGACGAACCAGTGGTAATCCGAAGGCCGCAGGATCTGGGCGTGCTCGATGCGCCAGCGCACGTCGGCGCCGTTCGGGCGATCCTCCGGCCCGACGCCGGCGAGCGCCTGCTGGTACCATTCCGCCACCGAGGCGTTGCCGCGATCGCCGATGGCGTGGGTGGCGACCTGGATGCCGCCGCGCAGGGCCGCCTGGTACAGCGGCACGATCTCCTGTTCGGTGATCTGCATCAGGCCGGTGGTGTCGGGTCGGTCGGCATAGGGCTCGAACAGGGCCGCGCCGCGTGAGCCGAGCGCCCCGTCAGCGTAGTATTTGATCGCCCGGGTGATGATCCGGCCGTCGGCGACGCTGCGCGGGCCGCCGGAGATCAGTTCGGCGGCGCCGTCGGGGGTGATGCTGTTGTAGACGCGGATCGGAGCCTCGCCGGCCTCGGCCATGGCCTCCATCAGGGGTACGTCCTTCCACGGGGCGCTCATGAAGTGGAGGCCGGTCCAGCCGTAGGCGGCCTCGACGCGGAAGCCGGCGCGATAGGCGTCGCGCGTCGACTGCGGATTGGCCCGCGGCATCAGATCGGCGACCAGCTGCTCGGCGGCGTCGACCAGCATGCCGGTGGGTTCGCCGTGGTCGTCCTTGAGGATCTCGCCGCCGACGGGAGCGACCGTGTCGGCGGTGATG
>NZ_JAVHLH010000014.1 GCF_031082345.1 Brevundimonas sp.
TTCCGAACGCCTTGGAGAAGTTGAAGCCGGTGCGGATGTCCTCGCGCTCGGCCCGGGCGAAATTCAGCGGGCGGGCGTCGATCGAGACCAGGTTGCCGTCGGGATCGCGGGTGAAGCGGTCGGGCAGGGCGGACTCCAGCTCGGAGGTGATGGTCGGGAAGCTGTTGATCGAGTCGTCGACGGTGGTGCGAGTCCAGGTCGAGCTCAGCCTGAGGTCTTCTTCCTCGAACGGCTGCAGGGTGACGCCCGCCTTCCAGATGCGCCGGTTCTCCGCGTCGAGGACCGGGTTGCCGCCGCTGAATTGGGTGATGAACACGGTCTCGCCGGTGAGGAAGTCGAACACCGGCACATTGGGGGTCGCGATCAGCGGATTGTTAAGCTGGCTGATGCTCGGGGCGCCCTCCTCGTCGGTGTAGCTGGCGAGGAGGGACAGCTTCTCGATCGGGGACCAGTTGATCGTGGCGCCGAGGATCGACAGGCCGCCGAAGTCCGACAGGTCCTCGAAACCGGCGTTGACGCTGACGGACAGGTCGCCGAGCGCGGGCAGGACCTCCGTGCGGCGGCTGGCGATGGGGAAGCTGAAGCTGCTCAGGCCGCTGATGCGATCGCGCGACTGCTTGCGATCGGTGGTCACGCCGCCGCGGGTGCTTGCGGACTCCAGGGACAGGGTGTCGGCCCCGACCTTGAACGTCGACGAAACATCGCCGGCGGGGAGCTCCCAGAGGTCGCCGGTCAGCACGAACTCGGTATCGAGCCGCTGCGACACCGAGCGGGCGGTGTCGTTGGCGACGCGAACAAAGTCCGAGGGGGCGAGCGGGGCGAACGGATTGGCGGCGGCGTCGCCGGCGTCGAGGCGGGCCTGTAACGCGTCGTCGCCGTAGCCGCGACCGGTGACCGTGTCGGTCTCCGCGCGGGTGTAGGTGCCGTTCAGGGTCCAGCGCCAGTCCTCGCCGAGGAAGCCGTCGAGCAGCACCCCGACCTCTCCATTCAGCGAGTCCGTGCGGCGGGCGAGGGCGGCGGCGTCATCCAGATAGCGGTAGACCAGCACGTCGTCGGCGAAGGGCGAGAAGGGATTGCCGTCGGGCAGGGTCAGGGTCACGCCGGGCAGGCCGTTGAAACTGCGGCTGCTCTCGTCCTTGAGACTGGCGCTGAGGGTCGCCTGGGTGGTGCCGTTGAGGTCGTTCTTGATCGTGCCCCCGACGGAGGCGCTCTCGGTGGCCGACATCAGGGTGCGGTAGGCTCCCAGATCGCCGATCCGGGGATCGCCATAGGCCGCCGCGAAGTCGTTCAGGGTGAAGCCGCCCGTCGGGACCGGCGCCACGGTCGCGATCTCGCCGACCTGTCCTGACAGCGCCGGATCGATCTCGTCGCCGAAGGGAAGGCCGGAGACGTTGCCGATCAGGTCGAAGGGCGCGGAGCCCGGGTCGCGGATCAGGTCGCGCTCGCTCTCGAACAACGGCGTAGCGCGCTCGTACTCCAGCTCCATCGACCAGCGCTGGGCGCCGGAAATGCCCAGGAGATTGGCGTCGAACTCGGTGACGGTGCGGCCCCCGGCGGTCGGAACGCGGCCTTCGACCTCGGTCGTCACCGAGCGGAAATTGTCCTTGAGCACGAAATTCACCACGCGCTGGTCGGCGCGGTAGCCGTATTCCAGCGCGACCTCCTCGGGCAGGATGTCGACCCGTTCGATGGCTTCGGGCGGAATGCCCTGGATTTCCCGGAAGCCCGAGATGCGCCGGCCGTTGACCAGCATCACCGGCGGGCCGCCCGAACCGCGCGAGCTGCGCGTGACCGGCTCGAGATAGGTCAGCAGCTCGGAGATGCTGGAGGCGCCGTAGGCCTGGATTTCATCGGCGTTGAGGGTCAGATCGGGCGGTATGTCGCTGTCGACGCTGCCGCGCGCCCGCGCGCTGGAGACGTTGACCGTGCCCAGGTCGACCGCGCCTTCGGTGTCCGCTTCCGTGGTCGGGGCGGGCGTCGCCTCCGGCTCAGGAGTCTCCGCCTGGGGCGTCGGCTCCTGGGGCTGCTGCTGCGGCGGCTGTTGCGGCTGAGGCGGAACGGCCGGCGTCGGCGCGGTCTGGATCGCACCGGCCATCAGGCCGGAGAGGGCGGTGGTCACGAGCAGCATGCGGCGTTCCGGAACGGGAGGGACATCGGCGTTGAACGTGCCGCACCGGCATTTCCGTCGTGTGTCACCGACGAAACCGGAAGTTGCGGCCCTGTTCGTGTCGCACGCCTTCGCCGGCGGGCTTCAATGAACTTTCGTTCAGGTTGGCGGCTTTCCGGAGGCGTGACCCGGAGACCTCAGCCCGTTTCCTTGAGCACGCCCTCGAGACCCTGCTCGCGGACCTTGCGGTAGAGCGTCGAGCGGCCGATGCCGAGGCGGCGGGCGATCTCGGACATGTGACCGGCATAGACCTCGATGGCGTGCTGGATCAGGTCGCGTTCGATCTCCTCAAGCGTGCGCAGGTGGCCGCGTTCGTCGAGGATGCGGATCGGGGTGTCCGGCAGGGGCGGCAGATCGAGGGCCCCGTCTGCGCCTGACGTCCCCTCGGCCGCGCCGCGGCCGTCCGGGCTGTCTTCCATGGGCAGGAACGGGGCGGCGACGCCGGAGATGGCCGGGAAGTCGTGCGGCTGCAGGAAGGGCGAGTCCGACAGCACGATGGCGCGATAGACGGCGTTCTCCAGCTGGCGGACGTTGCCGGGCCAGTCGAAAGCCGACAGCAGGGCCAGGGTCTCGGCCGCGCAGCCGGCGACGCGCTTGCCCTCCTCGACGTTGAAGCGGGCGACGAAATGCTCGACCAGGGCCGGGATGTCCTCGCGCCGGTCGCGCAGGGCCGGGGCCTCGATCGGGAAGACGTTGAGGCGATAGAACAGGTCCTCGCGGAACCGGCCCTCGCGCACCTGCTCCGCCAGGTCGCGGTTGGTGGCCGAGACGATGCGGACGTCGACCTTGACCGACCGCTTGGAGCCGACCGGGTCGATCTCGCCCTCCTGCAGGGCGCGCAGCAGCTTGACCTGCATGTCCAGCGGCAGTTCGCCGATCTCGTCGAGGAACAGGGTGCCGCCGTTGGCTTCCGCGAACTTGCCCAGATGCTTGTCGCTGGCGCCGGTGAAGCTGCCCTTCTCGTGGCCGAACAGGATCGACTCGACCAGATTGGCGGGCAGGGCCCCGCAGTTGACGGCCACGAACGGCTTGCCGCCGCGGTCCGAGGCGCCGTGCAGGGCGCGGGCGATGACTTCCTTGCCGACGCCGCTCTCGCCGGTGATCAATACCGGGATGGAGGATTTGGCGGCGCGCAGGCCCAGCGAGCGGACCATCCGCATCGGCGCGCTCTGTCCGACCAGATCGTCGAACGAGGTGCGGCCGGCGACGTGCTTCTTCAGCCGCCCGACCTCGGCCGTCAGCTGGGTCAGCTGCAGGGCGTTGCGGACCCCGACCAGCAGCCGCTCGGCCGAGACCGGCTTGACGAAGAAGTCCTGGGCCCCGGCCTGCATGGCCTTGACCACGGCGTCGACCCCGCCCGAGGCGGTCAGCACGATCACCGGCGTGCTCACGCCGGCGGTGCGCATCTCGGCCAGGGCCTCCATGCCGCTCATGCCCGGCATAATCATGTCGAGCAGCACCACGTCGGCGCCGCCGCCCTTCGTCAGGCGGTCGATGGCCTCGCCGCCGGACTCAGCGTGGACCACGGCATAGCCCTCGCGCTCCAGCACCGCCTGCGCAAGGCGGCGCTGGGTGGGGTCGTCGTCGACCACGAGTACGGTCCGGCTCATCAGGTCTCGCCCTTCATCATCACGTCGGGGCCGGTCCTCGTTGTCGCGGGACTGGCTCATTCCGGGACGTTTCTACCCCGCACAAGGTGAAGATCGGGTTGTGCGGGGTGGTGAGCGCAGGGTTAACGGGGCCGCGCGGGCCTGCCACAAGTCTCCACAATTAAGCGGAGGCGTGTAGCATCGGTCGCATGACCGAAGCGCCCTTTGACCCTGCGTATGCCCTCTTCCACGCAGTCGCTTACCAGCGCCAGATGGCCGCGCTGAAGGCGGGAACCCGGTTCGCGTATTACACGACTGCGGAAACGGCCGTTCAGGTTCTCAAGAACCGGGAAATCTGGCTGCGAATGCCGACCTGCATGAATGACGCGTCAGAAGTGCAGCACGGTCGCGATGCGATAATCGATGTCTGGGGGGGCGACGAAGGAACTCGGCTGGCCGAGGTATTCGACCGGGTCTATCCCGGTATCTCGGATGAACTCACGAAGAAGTTGGACGCCGAATCCGCCACCGAGCTCTTGGCGCAGACGTTCATCGCCTGCCTCTCCGAACACGCCGTCACACCCGAAGAGGATCGTTACGGCCGCCTTTCGATGTGGCGCGCTTATGGCGGGCCGTCTGGTATCGCTCTCATCTTGAAAGGCGATCCGCTATTTGCGGATGCGGATGGGCTTAGCGTCTACTCGAGTCCGGTAGAATACCTAGATGCATCGGCGTTCAAACAGCAAATCAGAGAGTTTGTTGATCGGATGAACGCCAATCAGGATTTCCTCAGATCGCTAGGAAGAGACAACTGCCTTTGGTGGCTCTATCAAACCATCACGATGGCGATGCTTTGCGTCAAACACCCTGCGTTCGTTGAGGAGCGAGAGTGGCGCATATTTCACTCTGAACGAGAGCCGAGCACGATCCTTCGTAGGGAAATCGAATGCATCCGCGGTGTGGCGCAGCCTGTCATCAAGTTGCCATTGGACGACAATCCGGATGGCTCGAAATCGGGGCGAGCGATCAGCGACATTTTGGACCGGGTGATCGTGGGGCCCACGGACTTTCCCCTCGCAACTGCAAGCGCCTTCGTTGATCTCCTCGAGAAGCTCGGCGTGCCAGACGCTGGCAACAAGGTGATTATTTCCGGGGTCCCGCTGCGTTCAAACAGCTAGCTTAGTCGGGCGGGACCGAACTCGCTCTGCCGTGAACGACCGCTTGAGTTCCCGCCGGTTCCGTGTATAGAGCGCGCCTTCTCCGTCGCAGCTTTTCGCCGCGGCGGTCCTGTCCGAGAACTTCGGGGCGTGGGGGTCACCCAGGCCGTAAATGTCAGAGAGCCCTCTGACGCCGTGGGGAGATGGGGATGCAGACGACCGCCGTCACCCGGTTTCCGGGGGCACGGGGTTCGAGCTTCCTTCGGACATTACGACCGGCCTGAACGGATCGCGGCGACGCGGCGCGCTTTGGCCAATCCGTCGTCGGGAATAAGCCCGGCGGCGAATACCAGACTGGAGACCGCAATGGACCGCGCACAAAAAGCCGAGTCGATCGAGACGCTCAAGGGCGTCTTCGCCGACGCGGGCGCCGTGGTCGTGACCCACAACCTGGGTCTGACCGTTGCGGACATGGAAGACCTGCGTGGTCGTCTTCGTAAAGAAGGCGGCACGTTCAAGGTGGTCAAGAACCGCCTGGCGCTCAAGGCGCTCGAAGCCGACGAAGGCAGCGACTACCACGGCCTGTTCAAGGGTCCCGTGGGCATCGCCTACGCCGACGACGCGGTGACGGCCGCCAAGATCACCGCCGAATACGCCAAGGCCAATGACAAGTTCATCGTCCTGGGCGGCTTCATGGGTGAAAAGGTTCTGGACGCGAAGGGCGTGGAGACTCTCTCCAAACTGCCGTCGCTGGATCAGATCCGCGCCTCGCTGCTCGGCCTGCTCAACGCTCCCGCGACCAAGATCGCCGGCGTCGTGCAAGCCCCGGCGTCCCAGCTGGCCCGCGTGTTCAGCGCGTACGCCTCGAAGGACGCCGCGTAAGCGGACCCGCCTCTTTCATCTCTGCAAACTCTCTACTGAAACCCAATCCTCCGAAGGAACCTACCCATGGCCGATCTCGCCAAAATCGTTGAAGACCTGTCGAAACTGACCGTTCTGGAAGCCGCCGAGCTGTCCAAGCTGCTGGAAGAGAAGTGGGGCGTCAGCGCCGCTGCTCCGGTCGCCATGGCCATGCCGGCCGGCGGTGGCGCCGGTGGCGCTCCGGCCGAAGCCGCTGAAGAGCAGACCGAGTTCACCGTCGTCCTGCTGGACGGCGGCGACAAGAAGATCAACGTCATCAAGGAAGTCCGCGGCGTCCGTTCGGACCTCGGCCTGAAGGAAGCCAAGGACCTGGTCGAAGGCGCTCCGCAGAACGTCGTCGAGAACGTCTCCAAGCAGAACGCCGACGAAGTCGCCAAGAAGCTGACGGAAGCCGGCGCCAAGGTGCAGATCAAGTAAGAACGACCAAGGCATCGGGCGCTCCGGCGCCCGGGAAATCGCAGGCCCGAAGGGAAACCTTCGGGCCTGTTTTCGTTTCGACGACAGCCGGGGCTTGCCGCATCCGCGCCGCGTTCCCCGCTTCCGAAAGGCCTCCCCATGAAGATCCTGATGGTTCTGACGTCTCACGACGCGCTCGGCGACACCGGCAAGAAGACCGGCTTCTGGCTGGAGGAGTTCGCCGCCCCCTACTATGTGCTGAAGGATGCGGGGGCCGAAATCACCCTGGCCTCGCCCAAGGGGGGGCAGCCGCCGCTGGACCCGAAGAGCGACGAGCCTGACGCCCAGACCGACGCCACGCTGCGCTTCAAGGACGACGCCGCCGCCCAGGCGACGTTGGCGTCGACCCATCCGCTGTCAGAAGTGTCGGCGGCCGATTTCGACGCCGTCTTCTATCCGGGCGGGCACGGCCCGCTGTGGGATTTGGCCGAAGACCCCGTCTCGATCGCCCTGATCGAGGCCTTCGCAAAGGCTGACAAACCGGTCGGCGCGGTGTGCCACGCCCCCGCGGCCCTGCGCCATGTGAAGGGCCCCGATGGCGAGTTCCTCGTGAAGGGCCGCAAGGTCACGGGCTTCACCAAGGGCGAGGAGGCCGGGGTCGGCCTGACCGACGTCGTGCCCTTCCTCGTCGAGGATATGCTGGCGGCCAATGGCGGGCTGTATTCGAAGGGGGCGGACTGGGGCGTGCATGTCCTGACGGACGGCAAACTGGTCACCGGCCAGAATCCGGCCTCGTCCGAAGGCGCGGCGGAGGCCCTGCTGGCCCTGCTGGAATAGGCGGGCGGGAAGGGGGCGCGCGCCCCCTTCCGTCCGTCAGCGCCGGCGCGGCGCGAAGATGTCGGCGAGGCGGTCTCGGGTTCCCTCGATGCGGACCAGGCGCGGGTAGCGCAGGCCGTCGTGGTAGTCGAAGGACAGGATGCGGAACTCGTCGCCCCGCTTGACCACGAGGACGATGGGATCCGAGCCTCCTTTGGCCGCCGTGACAGCCTCGCGCAGGACCTCGGCCGAGGCGACTCGATCGCCGACGGCGACCAGCTCCCAGCCCGCGCCCAGCCCCTGCTCGAAGGCCGGTCCGCCCCAGCGCACGCCGGTGATGCGATTGCCGGAGCCGAGGGTGAAGCCCAGCGAATACTGGAAGTCGCCGCCCCAGCCGCCCATCATCCGCTTCTCCAGCGGGGTCAGGTCGTCCACATAGGTCAGCCGCCACCCGGCGCGTTCGATCCCGTCCAGCGGCGCCTCGGCCTCGGGCCCGACGGCATCCAGCCGGGTGCGCAGGAAGGTCGCCCAGTCATGGGGGTGGACCGCGTTCAGGTGTTCGACCACGTCCTCGAAGGTGTAGGGCCGCGCCTCCCAGACGCCGTCCTCGACGCCGTAGAAGGCCCTGGCGAAATCGTCGAGCGACTTCCGCTCGCGCGTGCCCTCGCGGATCAGGGTGTCGGCGTCCAGCCACACCAGCAGGGCCTCGCGGTAATAGTCGCCGGTGCCGCGCATCCAGGACGGCCACGGATTGGAGAGCCGGTAGCCCAGCAGATTGTGGTTGGTGGTGTCCTGCAGCGCCCGCCACTGCCGCCCGGGCTGCTGGTCATAGAAGCCCGCCACCTCGGCCAAGTCGATCAGGGCCTCCTCGACCGTCCCGAGGCCCGAACGGGGCGTCAGGATGTCGCCCCAGTACTGGGTCTGCCCCTCATAGACCCACATCAGGGTGTTCTGGGTCGGGACATTGAAATTGGGGACGTGTTCATCCGACGGGCGACGGAATTTGCCGTTCCAGCTGTGCACATATTCGTGCGGCAGCAGGCCGCGCGAGCCGTAGGCGGGGGTGGCCGTGCTGAAGAAGTTGGGGGCGGCGGTGTTCTCCGACGACCGATGGTGCTCCAGGCCGATGCCGCCCAGCTTCGAGGTCAGGCCGAGCAGGAATTCATAGCGGTCGAAATGGCGGGCGCCGAACAGGCGGTCGGCCTGGTCGACCAGCGCCTCGTATTTGGCGACCCACTCGGGGCCCGCGTTGATCGAGGCGGCGGTGTCGCCGACCAGGTTCAGATGGACCGGCGACCGGCCGCCGGGATCGATGTCGATGCGGCGGTAGTGCTTGCCGGCGAACATCGGGCTGTCGGCCAGATGCTCCAGCGAGATCGGCGCGAAGGTCGCCACATTCCCCTCGCGCGACAC
This sequence comes from Brevundimonas sp., assembly GCF_031082345.1. Classification (GTDB taxonomy): domain Bacteria; phylum Pseudomonadota; class Alphaproteobacteria; order Caulobacterales; family Caulobacteraceae; genus Brevundimonas. The sequence continues at coordinate 8,460 of NZ_JAVHLH010000014.1, forward strand.
CGTGTCCAGCGCCACGCCGTAGTTCCAGCCGTCCGGCAGCACCACCGAGGGCGCGAAGGTGATCCGACTGTGGTTGTAGCCGGCCGGATAGAGCAGGGCCTTCTCCCACTGCAGATTGACGATCTCGTCGGTCATGACCAGGCGCCAGGTCGAATTGTCCTGCTGCGTCAGCCATTCGAAATCGACCTCGATGCTGTCGACGCCGGCCGGGATGTCGAGGTGGAAGGCGTGCGGATCGACGGTGTCGCGGACCCACTCGATGCGCCGGCCGTTCGCGGTCACGGTCACGCCGGAGACCAGCTGGATCGGCCCGGTGTCGGCGTGGTTGCCAGGGATGAATTTCGGATACTGCAGCACCAGCGGGCCGGGGCCGACGGGCACGGTCTGGCGCACCCGGATCACCTTGTGGGCCAGATCGGTCAGGTCGACGCGGATGCCGATGGTCCCGGGATAGTCGCGGTCCTGCGGCGCCGGGATCGGCGGCGGCGAATACGGCAGGCTGGTCGGCGCGGGCAGGGGCGTCTGGGCCTGCGACACGGGGACCTGGGCCAGGGCGGACGCCGATACCGAGGCGAGGAGCAGGGCGAGGGCGGCGGATTTCAGCATGGTCGTTCCTCGCGATCAGCGGCGGCGCGGGGCGAAGATGTCGCCCAGACGGTCGGGCGTCCCTTCGATCCGCTCGAGGTGCGGATAGCGCAGGCCGTCGTGGTAGTCGAAGCGGACGGTGCGGAAGCGCTCGCCGTTCTTCAACATCATCTCGATCGGCGTCGTATTGCCCTTCGAGGCGGTTACGGCTTCGGAGATGACGGTCGGGCTGGCGGCGCGGCCATTGACCGCCACCACCTCCCAGCCCGAGGTGAGGCCGGCCTCAAACGCCGGCGAACCCCAACGCACCGTGGTGATGCGGTTGGCGGCGTTGGTCATGATCCCCAGCGAATACTGGAAATCGTTGCGGCCCAGCTCGCCGTAGAGCGCCTTGTGATAGGCGTTCATGGCTTCGCGCCAGACCAGCCGGTAGCCGCCGCGCTCGATGCCGCCCAGCGGCGGGGCGGCGTCCGGACCGACAGCGTCCAGCCGGGTGCGCAGGAATTCGGCCCAGTCGTTCTCCGCCACCCCGTCCAGCGTCGAGGTGATGTCCTGGAAGGTGTAGGGCCGCGGATCCCAGTCGCCGTCGTCGACCCCGAAGAAGGCCCTGGCGAAGTCGTCCAGCGACTTGCGTCCGCCGGTGCGCTCGCGAATCCAGGTGTCGGCGTCCAGCCAGATCAGCGCGCCTTCGGAATAGTAGTCCTCGCTGCGCTGATAGGTGCTCCACGGCTGGGGGCGGCGCCGGGCGATGATCGGATCGTTGGTGGTGTCCTGCATGGCGCGCCACTCGCGGCCCGGCATGGTCCCGTAGTTGGCGGCGGTCATGGCGAACCAGTCCAGCGCCTGCTGCTTGCTGGACAGACCCGCCCGCGCCGTCAGCACCTGGCCCCAGTACTGGGTCTGGCCCTCATAGACCCACAGCAGGGAGTTCTGCAGCGGCTCGTTCAGGGTCGGGGTCAGCTGGTCGGCGGGCCGGCGCCATTTGCCGTTCCACGAGTGGACGTATTCGTGGCCCAGCAGGTCGCGGTCGGCCAGGGTCGTCGTCGGCGCGGTGAAATAGTCGGTGTCGACGCTGTTCTCGGACGAGCGGTGATGCTCCAGCCCGATGCCGCCCAGCTTGTCACTGACGGCGAGCAGGAAGTCGTAGTGGTTGAAGTGGCGCGCGCCGAACAGCCGGTCGGCCTGGTCGACCAGATCGCGATGCAGCTCGATGTGGGGGTCGGTGGCGGCCAGCATCGACGCCTCGTCGGCGACCACGTTCAGGCGCACCGGCGAACGACCGCCCGGATCGAGATCGATCTGACGATAGTGGCGGCCGGCGAACACCGGGCTGTCGGCGAAATGCTCGAGACTGATCGGCGCGAAGGTCGCGAGGCCGTTCTGGAAATTCTCCGTCTCCAGCGCGGTGCCGTATTGCCAGCCCGCGGGCAGGCGCAGGGTGGGGCGGAAGGTGATCTGGCTGGAATAATAGCCCGCCGGATAGAGCAGGGCCTTCTCCCACTGGATGTTGAGCATGTCGTGGGTGATGACCACCCGTCCCTGGGAGCCGTCGATCGGGGTCAGCCATTTGAACGAGGCCTCGATGGAGGTCGCGCCGGCCGGGACCTCGACCTGGAAGCCGTTGGTGTGGACCGTGTGGCGCACCCAGCGCAGCGGCTGGCCGTTGGCGGTGATCCTCAGGTCGGCGATGTCGTCGACCGGGCCGACCGGGCCGTGGTTGCCCGGAATCCATTCGGGATACAGCAGGATCAGCGGCCCGGGGGCGCCGACCGGAATGGTCTGCCTGACCGAGACGATGCGGCGGTCGAGGTCGGTGGCGTCCATCTCCAGCGAGATCACGCCGGGATAGGGCGCGTCACGCGGGGCGGGGATCGGGACCAGGGCCCTGTCCAGCGCCGGCGTCCCGACCTGGGCAAGGGCAGGGGCCGAACCCAACAGCAACGCGGCGGCGCAGGCGGAGGCGATCAGTCGGGCGGGACGCATCATCGGAAGGCTCTCGGTCAATGAGGTTCGACGGCACGCTAGAGCGCCGCGCCGGCTCGCCGGATTAAATCCCTGTCATCTTCGGGGTTCCGCGGTCAGGCGGCGGGCTTCACTTCCAGCAGCTCGACCGTGAACAGCAGGGTCGAATTGGGCGGCAGTTCGTCGCCGCCGACCCAGCGTTCGCCGTAGCCCAGCGCGGCCGGGATGACGAATTCGAACGTTTCGCCCTCGCGCATCAGGCCGACGCCCTCGGTCCAGCCCTTGATCACGCGGTTGAGCGGGAACTCCGCCGGCTCGTTGCGGGCATAGCTGCTGTCGAACTCGCGCCCGTCGACGAAGGTCCCGCGGTAGTGGACCTTGACCGTATCGGTCGAGGCCGGCTGGCGGCCGGCCGGGCTGGCGGCGCCGACGCGGCGATACTGCAGGCCCGAGGCGGTGGTCGTCCACCCGCTCCGCGCGGCGTTCCAGCCCAGATAGGCGGCGTTGCCAGCGTCCCAGTTGGCCTGGGTCGAGGCGCCCGAGAAGTCGTAGGGATTCGGCCCGGCGGAGGCACAGGCGGCGAGGGTCAGGGCGGCGGCGGCCGCGAGCGCGATGCGAGTCATGCGGCGACGCTATTTTCACTGCCGATGCAAAGCAATGGCCGGACGAAGCGGCGCAAAAAGCGTCCCGCGCCGCCGACCTCCGAAAAAGGACGCCGACGGTCTTTATTTCGCCGCCAAAGCGAGTATATCACCCGGTTCCGCTAACTCCGTGAGAGATACGCGCGAAAGCGCCGAGGCCCGGTTTGTCGCCCTCCGACCGGTGCGAAGGCGCGCTCCTCCCCAAGGGAGCCCTACATTTCAGGCGTCCTGGGACCGCGAGGCCCGAGGGTGGACGCCGAAACCGATGGTCACGGGTCGCCGGAATGGCGGAGCCGTGGCTGCTGCATTGAGCGCGGGCTGCCCGGCCTGCCGCATTGGGAAGACAGAATGGCCAAGTCGAAAGCCGAACTCACCGTCACCAACGGTCAGTTCGCCACCGCCACCTCGTTCACCGGCAAGAAGCGCATCCGTCACTCCTTCGGGCGCATCCCCGAAGCGGTCCAGATGCCGAACCTGATCGAGGTTCAGCGCGCCTCCTATGAGCAGTTCCTGCAACGCGAGGTCCGCTCGGGCCCGCGCAAGGACCAGGGCATCGAGGCGGTGTTCAAGTCGGTCTTCCCGATCAAGGACTTCAACGAACGCGCCATCCTGGAATACGTCTCCTACGAGTTCGAGGACCCGAAGTACGACGTCGAGGAATGCATCCAGCGCGACATGACCTATGCCGCGCCGCTGAAGGTCAAGCTGCGCCTGATCGTCTTTGAATCCGACGAGGAAACGGGCGCGCGCTCGGTCAAGGACATCAAGGAGCAGGACGTCTACATGGGCGACATCCCGCTCATGACGGACAAGGGCACCTTCATCGTCAACGGGACCGAGCGGGTGATCGTGTCCCAGATGCACCGTTCGCCGGGCGTCTTCTTCGACCACGACAAGGGCAAGACGCACAGCTCGGGCAAGCTGCTGTTCGCCGCCCGCGTGATCCCGTACCGCGGCTCGTGGCTCGACTTCGAGTTCGACGCCAAGGACATCGTCTACGTCCGCATCGACCGTCGCCGCAAGCTGCCGGCCTCGACCTTCCTGATGGGTCTGGGCATGGACGGCGAGGAAATCCTCAAGACCTTCTACGAGACCGTGCCCTACGAGAAGCGCGGCGAAGGCTGGGTCACGCCCTACAAGGCCGAGCGCTGGCGCGGTGTGAAGCCGGAGTTCGACCTGGTCGACGCCGACACCGGCGAGGTGATCGCCGCCGCCGGAACCAAGATCAGCGCTCGTCAGGCCAAGAAGCTGGGCGACACCACGACCTCGCTGTCGCTGGCCGCCGACGCCCTGCTGGGCAAGTATCTGGCCGCTGACGCCGTCAACTACGAGACCGGCGAAATCTACGCCGAGGCCGGCGACGAGCTGGACCAGCCGATCATCGAACTGCTGGAAAGCCACGGCTTCACCACAATCGACGTGCTGGACATCGACCATGTCACGGTCGGCGCCTACATGCGCAACACCCTGCGCATCGACAAGAACACCGGCCGCGAGGACGCGCTGTTCGACGTCTACCGCGTCATGCGTCCGGGCGAGCCGCCGACCCCGGAAGCCGCCGAGGCCATGTTCAACTCGCTGTTCTTCGACAGCGAGCGTTACGACCTGTCGGCCGTCGGCCGGGTCAAGATGAACATGCGTCTGGAGAGCCCCGAGGTCTCCGACGAGATCCGCGTGCTGCGCAAGGACGACGTCCTGCGCGTGCTGCAGATCCTCGTCGGCCTGAAGGACGGCCAGGGCGAGATCGACGATATCGACAACCTCGGCAACCGCCGCGTCCGTTCGGTCGGCGAGCTGCTGGAGAACCAGTACCGCGTCGGCCTGCTGCGGATGGAGCGCGCCATCAAGGAGCGCATGTCCTCGGTCGATATCGACACGGTGATGCCGCACGACCTGATCAACGCCAAGCCGGCCGCCGCGGCCGTGCGCGAGTTCTTCGGTTCGTCGCAGCTGTCGCAGTTCATGGACCAGACCAACCCGCTCAGCGAGATCACCCACAAGCGCCGCCTGTCGGCGCTTGGACCGGGCGGTCTGACGCGCGAGCGCGCCGGCTTCGAAGTCCGCGACGTTCACCCGACCCACTACGGCCGCATCTGCCCGATCGAAACGCCGGAAGGCCCGAACATCGGCCTGATCAACTCGCTGGCCACACACGCGCGGGTCAACAAGTACGGCTTCATCGAGAGCCCGTACCGGCGCGTGAAGGACGGCAAGGCCACGGACGAGGTGGTCTACATCTCGGCCATGGAGGAGGCGAAATACACCATCGCCCAGGCCAACATCGAGCTGAAGGACGGCATGATCGTCGAGGACCTGGTCCCCGGCCGGATCAACGGCGACTCGCAACTGCTGATCCGCGCCGACGTCGACATGATGGACGTGTCGCCGAAACAGGTCGTTTCGGTCGCCGCCGCCCTGATCCCGTTCCTGGAAAACGACGACGCCAACCGCGCGCTGATGGGCGCCAACATGCAGCGTCAGGCCGTGCCGCTGGTGCAGTCGGACGCGCCGCTGGTCGGCACCGGCATGGAAGCGGTCGTGGCCGTGGACTCCGGCGCCGTCGTGGTGGCCAAGCGTGACGGCGTCGTCGAACAGATCGACGGCACCCGCATCGTCGTGCGCGCCACCAACGAGCAGGACGCCAGCCGCTCGGGCGTCGACATCTACCGCCTGTCGAAATTCCAGCGCTCGAACCAGTCGACCTGCATCAACCAGCGCCCGATCGTGCGCGTGGGCGATGAGGTGAAAGCCGGCGACATCATCGCCGACGGTCCGTCGACGGACCTGGGCGAACTGGCCCTGGGCCGCAACACCCTCGTCGCCTTCATGCCCTGGAACGGCTACAACTTCGAAGACTCGATCCTGATCTCCGAGCGCATCGTGCGCGACGACGTCTTCACCTCGATCCACATCGAGGAGTTTGAGGTCATGGCCCGCGACACCAAGCTGGGACCGGAAGAGATCACCCGCGACATCCCGAACGTCGGCGAGGAAGCCCTGCGCAACCTCGACGAGGCCGGCATCGTGGCGATCGGCGCCGAGGTCCAGCCGGGCGACATCCTGTGCGGCAAGGTCACGCCGAAGGGCGAAAGCCCGATGACGCCGGAAGAGAAGCTGCTGCGCGCCATCTTCGGCGAAAAGGCTTCCGACGTCCGCGACACCAGCCTGCGCCTGCCCCCGGGCGTCGCCGGCACCATCGTCGACGTGCGGGTCTTCAACCGTCACGGCGTCGACAAGGACGAGCGCGCGGTCGCCATCGAGCGGGCCGAGATCGAACGCCTCGGCAAGGACCGCGACGACGAGCTCAAGATTCTCGAGCGCAACGTCTACGGCCGCCTCCACCCGCTGCTGGTCGGCAAGAACGCCACCTCGGGTCCGAAGGGCCTGGGCCGCGGCGCCGTCACCGAAGAGAAGCTGGCCGAGCTGTCGCGCGGTCTGTGGTGGCAGATCGCCCTCGACGACGAGAAGGCGATGGGCGAGCTCGAGGCCATGAAGAAGCAGTTCGAGGACGCCCGCAAGGCGCTCGACCGCCGCTTCGAGGACAAGGTCGAGAAGCTGCAACGCGGCGACGAACTGCCCCCGGGCGTGATGAAGATGGTCAAGGTCTTCGTGGCCGTGAAGCGCAAGCTTCAGCCCGGCGACAAGATGGCCGGCCGTCACGGCAACAAGGGCGTCATCTCCAAGATCCTGCCGATCGAGGACATGCCGCACCTCGAGGACGGCACCGCGGTGGACATCGTGCTGAACCCGCTGGGCGTGCCCTCGCGCATGAACATCGGCCAGATCTTCGAAACCCACCTCGGCTGGGCCGCGGCTGGTCTCGGCAAGCAGATCCAGGGCCTGCTGGAGGCCTGGCAACAGGGCGGCCAGAAGAAGGCGCTGATCGACCACCTGCAGTCCATCTACGGCAAGGACACGCCCCTGCCGGAGTCGGAAGAGGAACTGGTCGAGCTGGCCCGCAACCTGTCGAAGGGCGTGCCCTTCGCCACGCCGGTCTTCGATGGCGCGCACATCAACGACATCGAGGACCTGCTGGAGAAGGCGGGCCTGGACCGCACCGGCCAGTCGATCGTCTATGACGGCCAGACCGGCGAGCAGTTCACCCGCCCGGTCACGGTCGGCTACATCTACATGCTGAAGCTGCACCACCTGGTGGACGACAAGATCCACGCCCGCTCGATCGGCCCGTACTCGCTGGTCACCCAGCAGCCGCTGGGCGGCAAGGCGCAGTTCGGCGGACAGCGCTTCGGCGAGATGGAGGTGTGGGCGCTGGAAGCCTACGGCGCCGCCTACACCCTGCAGGAGATGCTGACGGTGAAGTCCGACGACGTGGCCGGCCGGACCAAGGTCTACGAGGCCATCGTCCGCGGCGACGACAGCTTCGAGGCGGGCATTCCCGAGAGCTTCAACGTGCTCGTCAAGGAAATGCGCTCGCTGGGCCTGAACGTGGAGCTGGAGAACAGCTGACCGACCGGATGATCCCTCCTCGCGCAAGCGGGGAGGGACGGTCTCTCGCTTTTCTCCCTCAATGAATTTTGGCGGGCAAGCCCGCAGAAGGAATCAAGATGAACCAGGAAGTCCTGAACATCTTCAACCCGGTCCCGGTCACTCCGACCTTCGACCAGATCAAGATCGCCCTGGCCTCGCCGGAGAAGATCCGCTCGTGGTCGTTCGGTGAGATCAAGAAGCCGGAAACCATCAACTACCGGACGTTCAAGCCCGAGCGTGACGGCCTGTTCTGCGCCCGCATCTTTGGCCCGACCAAGGATTACGAATGCCTGTGCGGCAAGTACAAGCGCATGAAATACAAGGGCATCATCTGCGAGAAGTGCGGCGTTGAGGTCACCCTGGCCCGCGTCCGGCGCGAGCGGATGGGCCACATCGAGCTGGCCGCTCCGGTCGCCCACATCTGGTTCCTGAAGTCGCTGCCGTCGCGCATCTCGCTGATGCTGGACATGGCGCTGAAGGACGTCGAGCGCGTCCTGTATTTCGAGAACTACATCGTCACCGAGCCGGGCCTGACCCCGCTGAAGCAGAACCAGCTGCTGACGGAAGACGAATTCTACCGCTACCAGGACGAGTTCGGCGATGACGGCTTCACCGCCGAGATCGGCGCCGAGGCCGTGCGCAACCTGCTGATCGGCATCGACCTGCACGCGGAAGCCGAGAAGCACCGCGCCGAACTGGCCGACAGCCCCTCGGAAATGAAGGCCAAGAAGGCCTCCAAGCGCCTGAAGCTGATCGAGGCCTTCCTCGAGAGCGGCAACAAGCCCGAGTGGATGATCCTGACCGTCGTGCCGGTCATCCCGCCGGAACTGCGCCCGCTGGTGCCGCTGGACGGCGGCCGTTTCGCCACCTCGGACCTGAACGACCTGTATCGCCGGGTCATCAACCGCAACAACCGCCTGAAGCGCCTGATCGAGCTGCGCGCGCCGGACATCATCATCCGCAACGAGAAGCGGATGCTGCAGGAATCCGTCGACGCTCTGTTCGACAACGGCCGTCGCGGCCGCGTCATCACCGGCGCCAACAAACGCCCGCTGAAGTCGCTCGCCGACATGCTGAAGGGCAAGCAGGGCCGCTTCCGCCAGAACCTTCTGGGCAAGCGCGTCGACTATTCGGGCCGTTCGGTCATCACCGTGGGTCCCGAGCTGAAGCTGCACGAGTGCGGCCTGCCCAAGAAGATGGCGCTCGAGCTGTTCAAGCCGTTCATCTATGCGCGCCTTGACGCCAAGGGCCTGTCGGGCACCGTCAAACAGTCCAAGCGCATGGTCGAGCGCGAGCAGCCGCAGGTGTGGGATATCCTCGACGAGGTCATCCGCGAGCACCCGGTGCTGCTGAACCGCGCCCCGACCCTGCACCGTCTGGGCATCCAGGCGTTCGAGCCCAAGCTGATCGAGGGCAAGGCCATCCGCCTGCACCCGCTGGTCTGCACCGCCTTCAACGCCGACTTCGACGGCGACCAGATGGCCGTCCACGTCCCGCTGTCGCTTGAAGCGCAGCTGGAAGCGCGCGTCCTGATGATGTCGACCAACAACATCCTGTCGCCCGCCAACGGCAAGCCGATCATCGTGCCGTCGCAGGACATCGTGCTCGGCCTGTACTACCTGTCGCTGGTCAAGGAAGGCGAGAAGGGCGAGGGCAAGCTGTTCGCCAACATGGGCGAGATCGACGCCGCGCTCGACGCCGGGGTGGTCACGCTCCACACCAAGATCAAGGCGCGCTGGACCGAGATGAACGCCGCCGGCGAGGTCATCACCAAGGTGATCGACACCACCCCGGGCCGGATGAAGCTGGGCGCCCTGCTGCCGCACAACCCGAACATCGGCTACCGCCTGCTCGAGAAGAACCTGACCAAGAAGGAGATCGGCAACCTGATCGATCAGGTCTATCGCCACTGCGGTCAGAAGGCGACGGTCATCTTCGCCGACCAGATGATGCAGTTGGGCTTCCGCGAGGCGGCCAAGGCGGGCATTTCCTTCGGCAAGGACGACATCGTCATCCCGGCCGCCAAGGCCACCCTGGTCGCCGACACCCGCACCCAGGTCGAGGAGTACGAGCAACAGTACGCCGACGGCCTGATCACCAAGGGCGAGAAGTACAACAAGGTCGTCGACGCCTGGGCCAAGGCCACGGACAAGATCGCTGACGCGATGATGGGCGAGATCGCCCAGCCGCGCGTGCTGGCCAAGGGTCAGAACCCGGACATCAACTCGGTGTTCATGATGGCCAACTCCGGCGCCCGCGGTTCGCAGGCCCAGATGAAGCAGCTGGGCGGCATGCGGGGCCTGATGGCCAAGCCGTCGGGCGAGATCATCGAGACGCCGATCATCTCGAACTTCAAGGAAGGCCTGACCGTCCTCGAGTACTTCAACTCCACCCACGGCGCCCGTAAGGGTCTGGCCGACACCGCGCTGAAGACCGCCAACTCCGGCTATCTGACGCGCCGTCTGGTCGACGTGGCGCAGGACTCGATCGTCACCGAGGAAGATTGCGGCTCGACGCGGGGCATCACCCTGCGCGCCGTGGTCGAAGGCGGCGACGTTCTGGTCTCGCTCGGCCAGCGCGTCCTGGGTCGCTACGCGGCCGAGGACATCAAGGAGCCGGGCGGCGAAACCGTCCTGTTCAAGGCCGACACCTATCTGCAAGAGGAAGAAGTCGAGGTCATCGACAACGCCGGCGTCCAGTCGGTCAAGGTCCGCTCGGCCCTGACCTGCGAAGCCGAGGCCGGCATCTGCGCCTACTGCTACGGGCGTGACCTGGCCCGCGGCACCAACGTCAACATCGGCGAAGCGGTCGGCGTCATCGCCGCCCAGTCGATCGGCGAGCCGGGCACCCAGCTGACCATGCGCACCTTCCACATCGGCGGCACGGCGCAGGTGGCGGAGACCTCGTTCTACGAGGCGACCAACGCCGGCGTGGCGCGGATCAACGGCCCGACCGTCAAGGCCGCGCACGGCGATCTGGTGGCCATGAGCCGCAACGTCACCATCACCGTGGTGGTCGACGGCAAGGACCGTGAGACCCACAAAATGCCCTACGGCGCCCGCCTGCGGGTCACCGAGGGGGCCGAGGTCAAGCGCAGCCAGCGCCTGGCCGAGTGGGATCCCTACACCTCGCCGATCCTCACCGAAGTGGGCGGCACCATCCGCTTCGAGGACCTGGTCGAAGGCCTGTCCGTCAAGGAAGAGACCGACGAGGCCACGGGCATCGCCCAGCGCGTCGTCTCCGACTGGCGCGCCAGCCCGCGCGGCGCGGACCTGCGTCCGGCCATGGGCGTCACCAAGGGCGATGAATACGCCAAGCTGGCCTCGGGCTCCGACGCCCGCTACCTGCTGCCGGTGGGCGCGGTTCTGTCCGTGAACAACGGCGATGTGGTCAAGCCGGGCGAGATCATCGCCCGCGTGCCGACCGAGGGCGCCAAGACCCGCGACATCACCGGCGGTCTGCCGCGGGTGGCCGAGCTGTTCGAAGCCCGTCGTCCCAAGGACTGCGCGGTCATCGCCGAGATGGACGGCCGCGTCGAATTCGGGCGTGACTACAAGAACAAGCGCCGCATCAAGATCACGCCCGAGCCCAATGCCGACGGCGTGCAGGGCGATGCGGTCGAGTTCCTGATCCCGAAGGGCAAGCACATCTCCGTCCACGACGGCGATCTGATCCAGAAGGGCGACTACATCATCGACGGCAACCCGGATCCGCACGACCTGTTGCGCATCCAGGGCGTCGAGGCGCTGGCCGAATATCTGGTGAACGAAGTGCAGGAGGTCTACCGACTGCAAGGCGTGCCGATCAACGACAAGCACATCGAGGTGATCGTTCGCCAGATGCTGCAGAAGGTCGAGATTCTCGACTCGGGCGAGACCACCCTGATCCGTGGCGACACGGTCGAGGTGGCGGAAGCCGTGGCCGAGAACCTGAAGGTCGAGAAGCGCAAGGGACGTCCGGCCACCACCCAGCCGGTCCTGCTGGGCATCACCAAGGCGTCGCTGCAGACCCGCAGCTTCATCTCGGCGGCGTCCTTCCAGGAGACCACCCGCGTCCTCACCGACGCCTCGGTCAACGGCAAGAAGGACACGCTGGAAGGCCTGAAGGAGAACGTCATCGTCGGCCGGCTGATCCCGGCGGGCACCGGCGCCTACCTCCGCGCCCTGCAGAAGGTGGCCAACGAACGCGACGCCCTGCTGACATCGCAGCGTGAGGAAGCCATCGAGCCGCTCCCGGCCGACCTGGCCCTGGAGCTGGAGAACAGCGAAGGCTGATCGCCGGGTTCACTCTGAACTGAAGGGGCGGCTCCGGCGACGGGGCCGCCTTTTCTTTTGGCGCACTACCGTTCGCGCCGCGGGCGCTCGCTTCTTGAGCGCGGACTGGAAGATGGAGGGGCGGATCAGTCCTCCTCGATCTCCCGGTTCCGGTCGCGTCGGGTGCGGACATTGCTGGTGGAGTCGGGCCGCAGCGACGGGTCGAGATGGGCCCCGGCCACGCCCATGCCGAAGTTCGATCCGGGCCCTTCCTGCGGGCCGACCACGCCGATCCCGCCGCTGAGGGGACGGCGTCGCGCCTCATAGCCGGCCAGGGCCCGGGCGCCTTCCCGGGCGAAGCGGGCGTCGCGTTCGGGATTGCCGGTCCCCTGGATCGGCGCGGCGGCGGCGGCGCGGGCGCCGAGGCGATCATCGCAGACGGCGCGTTCGGCGGCGCTCAGCAGCCGGGGGTTG
>NZ_JAVHLH010000150.1 GCF_031082345.1 Brevundimonas sp.
CCCAGCGGCGCGCGAGAGCGCGACCCTGGGTCCCGGGGTCCGCGCGGCTGCGCCGCTTGCCCCGGGATGACGAAAGAAAAGTCAGTCGTTCTCTTCCGGCGGCGTCCAGTCAGGGTCATTTTCCGGATACCAGTCGGCGGCGAGATCCAGCCAGTCGGGGTTGGCGTCCTCTATCAGCTTTAATTTCCAGTCGCGCTTCCACTCCTTGATCTGCTTCTCGCGGCGGATCGCCGACGTCACCCACGCGAACGGTTGGTACCAGACCAGCCGGGTGCAGCCGTATCGCTTGCTGAAGCCGTCGAAGACGCCGTTGCGGTGCTTCCAGACACGCGCCGTGAGGTGGGCGGTCATGCCCGTGTAGATCGCGCCGTTGCGCCGGCTGGCCATCATGTAGGTGGCGATGAAGGTTCGGTGGGTGGCCATGCGGCAAGGGTAGGTCCGGCGGGGGCGGGCGTCGATGAACTGCACCCGGAGCGGAAGGACGGGCGGCGGGTTCGCGCTGCGGTTCTTTTTCCTTTCGTCATCCCGGGGGCGCGAAGCGAACCCCGGGACCCAGCGGCGCCGAAGGCGATCTGTTCAGGCAGGCTGGTTCAGCCGCGGCGCTCCCGACAGGGTCGCGCTCCCGCGCGCCGCTGGGTCCCGGGGTCTGCGCGGCTCCGCCGCTCGCCCCGGGATGACGAAAGGGGGGGGTCTACGCCTGCTGATAGATAAGAACGCCATGCTCGCGGATCGCAGGCCAGACTCGTTGGTCGTGATCCGGCTCGGCGAACTGAAGATCCACTGGGACCGGAATGGCTTTGGACAGCCGTGAGCGCCATTGGCTGGTTTTGCAGATTGCATAGCCAAGCCGTTCGCCCTCGTCCTCGCCAGAAAGTACGTATCCGATATCCAAGTCAGGGAGTGGCGGGACATTCTCCTTCAAAGATCGCAGCCCAGTAGCCTTTGAGCCAATATCCAGACGCGATCTATCCGTGGGTCGGAAGACGCCCAAGCGCGCACTGACTCAATCCACTTCGGGTTAGTATCGAAGTAGAACTGGACCGAACTCAATGCACCCGCGCCTTCCCGATCTCCAGCCCGCCCTCGCCCGCTGACACGGCGATCACCGACCCGTCCTCGATCTCGCCCGCCAGCAGTTTGCGCGCGATCGGGTCGACCAGTTCCTTCTGGATGACGCGTTTCAAAGGCCGCGCCCCGTAGACCGGGTCGTAGCCCTTGTCGGCGAGCCAGGCGGCGGCGGTGTCGTCGAGGGCGAGGGTCAGGCGCCGGTCGGCCAGCAGCTTCTCGAACCGGCCCAGCTGGATGCGGACGATGCCGGCCATCTGGGCTCTCCCCAGCCGGCGGAACAGGATGATCTCGTCGATGCGGTTGAGGAACTCGGGGCGGAAATGGGCGCGGACCTGGTCCATGACGTAGGGGCGGACGGACTCGACGTCGTCGCCTTCGGACTGGCCGGCCAGGGCCTCGGAGCCGAGGTTGCTGGTCATGATGATCAGGGTGTTCTTGAAATCGATCACCCGGCCCTGGCCGTCGGTCAGGCGGCCGTCGTCCAGCACCTGGAGCAGGACGTTGAAGACGTCGGGGTGGGCCTTTTCGACCTCGTCGAACAGCACGACCTGATAGGGACGGCGACGCACCGCCTCGGTCAGGGCGCCGCCCTCGTCATAGCCGACATAGCCGGGAGGGGCGCCGATCAGGCGGCTGACGCTGTGCTTCTCCATGTACTCCGACATGTCCATCCGGGTGATGGCGGCCTCGTCGTCGAACAGGAATTCGGCCAGGGCCTTGGTCAGCTCGGTCTTGCCGACGCCGGTGGGGCCGAGGAAGAGGAAGCTGCCCAGCGGGCGGTTGGGGTCGTTGAGGCCGGCGCGGGCGCGGCGGACGGCGTCGGCCACGGCGGCGAGGGCCTCGTCCTGGCCGACCACGCGGCGGGCGAGGGCCTCCTCCATCGAGAGCAGCTTCTCGCGCTCGCCCTCCAGCATCTTGTCGACCGGGACGCCGGTCCAGCGGGAGACGACCTGGGCGATCTGTTCGGCGTCGACGACCTCGGGGGTCAGGGGGCCGGACTTGTCGGCCTCGTTCTGCTCGGCCTCGTCGAGTTGTTTTTCGATCTGCGGGATCTGGCCGTAGGCGATCTCGGAGGCGCGGCCGAGGTCGCCGGCGCGCTGGGCGCTGGCCAGTTCGGCGCGCAGGCGGTCGAGGGTTTCGCGCAGCTGGGCCCCGGCGCCGACCTTCTCCTTCTCGGCCTTCCAGCGGGCGGTGAGGTCGTCGGACTGGGCGTCGAGCTCGGCGATCTCGTCCTCGAGCTTTTCGAGCCGGGCGACAGAGGCCTTGTCGGTCTCCTTCTTCAGGGCCTCGCGCTCGATCTTGAGCTGGACGGCGCGACGGTCGATCTCGTCGAGGGCCTCGGGCTTGGAGTCGACGGCCATGCGCACGCGCGACGCGGCCTCGTCGATCAGGTCGATGGCCTTGTCGGGCAGGAAGCGGTCGGTGATGTAGCGGTTCGACAGGGTGGCGGCGGCGACGATGGCGCCGTCGGCGATGCGCACGCCGTGGTGGACCTCGTACTTCTCTTTCAGTCCACGGAGGATCGAGACGGTGTCCTCGACGCTGGGCTCCTCGACGAAGACCGGCTGGAAGCGGCGGGCGAGGGCGGCGTCCTTTTCGACGTGCTTGCGGTATTCGTCGAGGGTGGTGGCGCCGACGCAGTGCAACTCGCCGCGGGCCAGCGCCGGCTTGAGCAGGTTGGAGGCGTCCATGGCCCCGTCGCCCTTGCCGGCCCCGACCAGGGTGTGCATCTCGTCGATGAACAGGATGATCTGGCCCTCGGCGGCCGTGACCTCGGCCAGCACGGCCTTGAGCCGCTCCTCGAACTCGCCGCGGTATTTGGCGCCGGCGATCAGCGAGCCCATGTCGAGGGCCATGACCTTCTTGTCCTTGAGGCTCTCGGGCACGTCGCCGTTGACGATGCGCAGGGCGAGGCCCTCGACGATGGCGGTCTTGCCGACGCCGGGCTCGCCGATCAGGACGGGGTTGTTCTTGGTGCGGCGGGCGAGGACCTGGATGGTGCGGCGGATCTCCTCGTCGCGGCCGATGACCGGGTCGATCTTGCCGTCGCGGGCGGCCAGGGTCAGGTCGCGGGCGTAGCGTTTGAGGGCGTCGTAGGCGTCCTCGGCCGAGGCCGAGTCGGCGGTGGCGCCCTTGCGGATCTCGACGATGGCGGCGTCCAGCTTGTCGGGCGTGGCGCCGACGGAGGACAGGACGGTGGCGGCGACCCCGCCCTCGCGGGCGATGGCGCTGAGCAGGCGTTCGGTGGTGACGAAGGCGTCGCCGGCCTTCTTGGAGGCGGCCTCGGCGGCGGCGAAGACGCGGGCGGTGTCGCCGTCCAGATAGAGCTGGCCCGAGCCGCCGGAGACCTGGGCGCGCTTGCTGAGGGCGGTTTCGGTGGCGGTTTCGGCCTTGGCGGCGTCGCCGCCGGCGGCGGTGATCAGATTGCGGGCGAGGCCGTCGCGCTCTTCCAGCAGCACCTTGAGCAGGTGCTCGGGCGCGAACTGCTGGTGGCGGCGGGCCAGGGCCAGCGACTGGGCGGACTGGACGGCCTGTTTGGCGCGGTCGGAGTAGAGGTCGAGATTCACGGCGTGTCCCCTGATCAGGCGGAGTGTGCGCCCATGGGCGTCCTTTCGGGAAGCGACGCCTTGAGCTGCCGCAAATCTGGGTGTGGCGATCGGGTCACACAAGGGGTGAGTGGACGGGTCGGCGCGGGTCGGGCTAGCGTTGCGGTCCAAGTCTGTCGGGAGCCTCTGCATGTCCATCCGCCTCACGCGCCGCGCGGCGCTGGCGTCATCCGCCGCGGCCGGGTTCGCCCTGCCCTCGCTGTCCTGGGCCCAGACTGGTCCGGCGCCGGCGGGCGAGGCGCTGGCCGAGGCGGTCGACGCCTATGTGAAGAAGGTCATGGCGGCCTTCCCGGACCAGCCGGCGGTGTCGGTGGCGGTGGTCAAGAACGGCGAGGCGGTGCTGACGCGCGGCTATGGCGTGCGGTCGACCGGCGGGGCGGCGATCGACGAGCACACCCATTTCGCCATCGCCTCGAACACCAAGGCGGTGACGGCGGCGGCCCTGGCCATCCTGGTCGACGAGGGCAAGGTCAAGTGGGACGCGCCGGTGCGGACCTATCTGCCGGAGTTCTCGCTGTCGAAGCCCGAGCTGAACGACATGGTCACGGTGCGCGACCTGATCAGCCACCGGATCGGCTTCGGCCTCGGGGCCGGCGACCTGCTGTTCTGGCCCAACAGCGACCGGACCCGGGCCGAGATCATGGCGGCCGTGCCGCACGTGCCGATCGAGGACCAGTTCCGCAACTCGTACCACTACTGCAACCTGATGTTCGTGGTCGCCGGCGAGGTGATCGCGGCGGCCTCGGGCATGCCGTGGGAGGCGTTCGTGCAGACGCGCATCCTCGACAAGCTCGGCATGAGCGAGACCCTGCCGCTGATGACGGCGGCGGACCCGGCGACCTCGGCCCTGCCGCACGGCCGGATCGGACCGCCGCTGCGCTACCAGGGGCCGATGCGGACCATCGGCCAGTCGATCCAGGAGGTGTGGAACTGGTCGTCGGCGGGGGCTGCGGGCGGCTTCGTCACCAATCCGGTCGACTGGGCCAAATGGATCGCGGTGCAGCTGAAGCGCGGCGAACTGCCCGACGGGACGCGGCTGTATTCCGAGGCGCGCGGCAACGAGATGTGGCGGCCCAACATCATCGTCTCCAACTCGGCCGGGCCGACGCCGGACCTGCCCGGACGGGCCATCGCGGCGACCTACGCCATGGGCTGGCAGGTGATGGACTATCGCGGCGAGCGCTTCATCACCCACGGCGGCGGGGCGCCGGGCTATATCTCGGGCACGGTGCTGATCCCGGGCCGCGACGCTGGTTTCAGCTATTTCACCAACGCCGAGGAGGGGATGCTGACCCGGGCGCTGCGCAGCGGCATCGCTGACATCGTCATGGGCAAGACCGACTTCGACTGGATCGCCGACAGCGTGCGGCTGAAGGCCGAGGGCGACGCCAAGTCGATCGCGGCGGCGGCGGAGATCGACGCCAAACAGGCGGCCGGGGCGGCCCCGTCCCTGCCGCTGGCGGCCTATGCCGGGACGTGGCGCGACCCGTGGTACGGGGACATCGTCATCGAGCCGCGCGACGGCGGCCTGTGGCTGGCCTTCAGCCGCACGCCGTCGCTGCAGGGGCCGCTGGAGGCCTATGACGGCGACACCCTGCGCACCCGCTTCCCCGACCGGCGCGAGGAGGATGTGCTGGTCAGCTTCAAGCTGGAGAACGGCGCGCCGGCGACGGCGACGATGAAGGCGGTCTCGCCGGACGCCGACTTCAGCTACGACTTCCACGACCTGCGGCTGACCCGGGTCTGAGCCGATGATCGCCCTGGTCCTCGCCCTCGCCCTGACCGCCGCCCCGCAGGAGGTTCCGGCCGTCTGCGATCCGGCCCCGAGCCAGGCGCCCGACTGGGCCGCCTGCGCCGAGGCCCTGCCGGAGGGGTCGCCGGAGCAGCGGTGGGCGCGGCTGAACCAGGCGGCCGAGGCCTATCTGAACCGCGACTACGGCGCCGCCGAGCGGCTGTATGACGCGGCGGCGGACGATGACGAGGCGCTCTTCTCCAACGTCGTCCTGCACACCTACAGGGCGGAAACCTACCGGCGGGTCGGTCGCGACAAGGACGCGACCGCGGATGCGAGGATCGCCTGGCGGATCCTGTCCGGCGACCCGGCCTATGAGGCGGCGCGGAGGCGGTCGCCGCCGCTCACCGAGGACATCCAGCGCGGCGTGCTTCAGGTGGTGCTGCCCATCCTCAAGACCGGCCGCGATCCGGACTTCGAGGCGGCCTTCGGCGCCTACCGCGCCCTTCCGGTCAAGGGCGCCGAGGGCTACGCCGATCTGGCGGTGGTGTTGGACCGGCTGGGCGATACCGACGGCGCCCTGGCGGCAAGCCAGACGGCGCTGAAGGCCGATCCCACCAACGCCGGCTATCTGAACAACCATTGCTACATTCTGGTGCGGGTCGGGCGTCCGGCCGAGGGGCTGCCCTACTGCGAGAAGGCCGTGCAGAGCGCGCCGGAATCGGCGCCGACGCGCCACAGTCTCGCCGCCGCCCTGGCCGGCGCCGGGCGCTGCGAGGAGGCGGAGGCGGCGCTGGCCGAAGCCCGTCGGCTGGAGCCGGCGACGGCGCTGTATCAAGAGCCGATCACCTGCACGGCAGGGTAGAAATCCCCTGCGGCGAAATCGATACCGAGGTTCGCTTAAAGACGGCCATTTTGCGGCCCCGGACGCTCCGGGCCGGCCGCGGCAAGCGTGACTGTGGCCGGAACGTAACAGCGCGGAAAATGGTGAGGTAAACCCCTCGACTTGCAGGGGATTCTGACCATGTTCCCGCCACGCCTCAAACGGGGGGCGTCTCTCTGAAAGTAACCATTGCAATGAAGACCACTCTCGTGTTGGCGGCGCTGGCCGCCGGCGCTCTCGCCACGCCCGCCCTGGCCCAGGACGCCTCCAACAACTACGTCCAGTTCAATCTCGGCGCGAGCCTGTCGGGTGAAGTCGACCTGGAAGCCACCTACGGTCCGGACAGCTTCGCGGGCGAAGCCGATCTCGAAACCGGCACCTTCGGCAGCATCGTCGGCGGCCTCGGCATGGACGGCGGCTTCGCCTTGGAAGGCGAGCTCCTGCTGCTGACCAGCGACATCGACACCGACGACGCGGACGCGGCCCTCGGCACGCCGCTCGACGCCCACCTCGAGTCCTATGCGGTGATGGTCAACGGCGTTTACACCTTCCAGGCTGGCTCGCTCAGCCCCTACGTCGGCGCGGGCGTCGGCGCCGGCAGCTCCAAATTCCGCCTGGCCGGCGAGTCCGAAGACGACATGGGCATCGCCTGGCAGGTCAAGGCCGGCGTGGTCATTCCGACGTCGGAAACCCTGAGCTGGGACATCGGCTACCGCTACGTCGCCCTGCCGAGCTTCGACATCAGCGAACCCGGCGCCTCGATCGACGCCGACACATCGGCCCACATCGTCTCG
>NZ_JAVHLH010000151.1 GCF_031082345.1 Brevundimonas sp.
CTGCGCCGCGCCGAACTGGCGGTCGAACAGGCCAAGACCGCCGGGCGCGGCGGGGCCGCCGCCTACGGCCGGGCGCTGGAGTCCGACAGCCTGTCGCGGCTGGCGCTTGAAGCCGATTTGCGCAACGCCTTCGTGCGCGGCGAGATCGAGCCCTTCTACCAGCCCATCGTCAATCTGATGACCGGCGCGGTGGCGGGGTTCGAGGCCCTGGCCCGCTGGCGCCACCCGCAGCGCGGCCTGGTGCCGCCCGACGAATTCCTCGGCCTGGCCGACGAAATGGGCCTGATGAACGAGCTGGGCCTGCTGATGATGACCCAGGCGTCGCGCCAGCTGGCCGAATGGCTGGCCCGGCATCCGTCGGCGGGCAAGCTGTTCTGCAGCGTCAACCTGTCGGTCGGCGAGATCGAGCGGGCCAATCTGGTCGAGGACGTGGCGCGGATCATCACCGAGGCGGGCCTGCCGCGCGGTGCGCTGAAGCTGGAGGTCACCGAAGGCGACATCATGCGCGACACCTCGCGCGCCGCCGACACCCTGACCCAGCTGCGCAATGCGGGGGCGTCGCTGGCGCTGGACGACTTCGGCACCGGCTTCTCGTCCCTGACCTGGCTGGCCAAGCTGCCGTTCGATACGCTGAAGATCGACCGCTATTTCGTGTTGACCATGGACAAGGACGAGGGCTCGGCCAAGATCGTCAAGTCGGTGGTCAACCTGGGCCGGGACCTGTCGCTGGAAGTCGTCGCCGAGGGGGTCGAGAACGCCGGCCTCGCCAAGCTGCTGCTGGACGCCCAGTGCCACTACGGCCAGGGCTTCGGCTACGCCCCGGCCCTGCCGGCGCAGGAGGCCGAGGTCTATCTGAACGAGTCCCTCGCCGACGGCACGGCGCCGATCAAGGCGCGCTCGGCGTAGCTCCGGACGGGGTCCCCGGCTGTCCGGGCGGCAACCTCAGGCTCAGGTTCGTCAACCTTGACGTGCGGCGCCGGCGGGTGTCTTCTTTTGGACAGGGGTCGATCTCCCGGCCTCCCCAGGAGGACGACACATGCGTGTTCCGATGGTTTCCATCTTTCTGACCGGCGGGGTGCTGGCCCTCGGCGCCTGCGCCCCGATCGACTCCAGCCCGATGACCCTCGCCGAGCGAACCGAACATTGCCAGCGTCTGGGCACTGGCCTGGATCCCACCGGTCGCCAGACCGGCGACGCGCGGCAGGACTACAGATGCCGGAACATCCTCGCGACCACCTACGCTCCTCACGGCCGACGCGACGGGGCGGGTTCAGCCGAGGTCAGCAAGGTCATCAGCAGGGGCGGATAGCCTGCGGTTCAGGCGCCGGCCTCGGCCCGATCCGACTGCGCAGGGGGGTGCGCCTACGCCCGGCCGCTCTGCCCCGACAGCTGGGCCGGATCGACGCCCAGCCCGGCCAGGGCCCGGGCCCATTTGCTGTCGTAGTCCGGATCGAAGATCAGGTCAGCGTCGCCGTCGGCGGTGAGCCAGACGTTCTCGCCCAGCTCATCCTCGAGCTGACCCTCGTCCCAGCCGGCGTAGCCCAGCAGCAGCACCGACCGGCGCGGTCCGGCGGCGGGGTCGACCATGGCCGCCAGGGCCTCGCGCGTGCCGGTCATGGCCAGGCCGTGGCCGAACGACAGCGAGGCGTCCTCGGCCAGCCAGTCGTCGGTGTGCAGCACGAAGCCGCGTTCCCGCTCGACGGGCCCGCCGACCAGCACCGCCCGGTCCGAGGCCGAATCCGGGGCGGGCGTCTCGAGCTTGGTCAGCACGGCCTTCAGGTCGACCCCCGGCGCCGGACGGTCGAGCCTCAGGCCCATGGCGTGGTCTGGGCGGTGGGCGCAGACGAGAATGACGGCGTGTTCAAAGCGGGGATCGCCGATGCCGGGCATCGCCACCAGCAGCCGGCCCTCGAGGGAGAGAAAATCGTCCATGATCCTATCATCGGGACCGCAGGCGGCCGGCGCAAGGCCGCCGCGTCCCCGCGAGAGGTTGGCGCGGCGCCCGGCAAGGCCTATCTGGACCGGGAGTTGAACCTTCAGACCCCCGGAGCCCTGCCATGACCGTCCAGATCGGCGACCGCATTCCCTCGGCCAACCTGACCCGCGCCACCGACGACGGTCCCAAGCCCGTCACCACGGACGACATCTTCGCCGGCAAGACCGTGGCCCTGTTCGCCGTGCCGGGGGCCTTCACCCCGACCTGTTCGGCGCGGCACCTGCCGGGTTTCAAGGATCACCGCGAGGCCCTGGCCGGCAAGGGCGTCGACACCGTCGCCTGCCTGTCCGTCAACGACGCCTTCGTTATGGGCGCCTGGGCCGACAGCCAGGGTATCGGCAAGGACGAGATCGTTATGCTGGGCGACGGCAACGGCGACTTCACCCGCGAGCTGGGCCTGTCGATGGACGCCAAGGGCTTCGGCATGGGCGAGCGCTCGCAGCGCTATTCGATGATCGTCAGGGACGGCGTGGTCGAACAGCTCAATGTCGAGCAGCCGGGCGAGTTCAAGGTGTCGTCGGCGGAGCATCTGCTGTCGCAGCTCTAGAGGCGCTATCGCTCACGGCGCGGCCGTTCGCTGCTTGAGCGCGAGGTCCGGGCCATGACCGACGTCTTCACCCCTGAACAGCGCAGCGCCGTGATGCGGCGGGTGAAGGGGCGCGACACCGGTCCGGAGCTGGCCGTGCGGCGCATCCTGCGCGCGGCCGGGATCGGCTACCGCCTCGGCGGCGGCGGCCTGCCCGGGAAACCCGACCTGGTCATGAAGGGGCGGCGCACGGCGGTGTTCGTGCACGGCTGCTTCTGGCATGGGCACGACTGCGCTCGCGGGGCGCGCCAGCCCAAGGCCAACGCCGCCTACTGGACCGCCAAGATCGATCGCAACCGGGCCCGGGACGCGGCCGCGCGGGCGGCGCTGGAGGCGGCCGGCTGGCGGGTTGTGACGGTCTGGGAATGCGGGATGAAGGCGCCGGACTTCGCCGTCCGGCTGGTCGCCGAGGTGCGGGATCAGGCGGCGGCGGTCTCGACCCCGGCCTCGTCCTCCGCCTGAGCCATGGTCATCACATGGGTGATGGCTCCCAGCAGCATCGGCGGGGTGATCGGCTTGGGCACGAAATAGGTCATCCCGGCCGCGGTGCAGGCGGCGATGTCTTCCGGCGCCGTATCCGCCGTCACCGCGATGATCGGGACAAGGGCGTTGGGGCCGTCCCCGTCGCGGATGCGGCGGGTGGTTTCGCGCCCGTCCAGTTCGGGCATCCGCACGTCCATGAAGATCAGGTCGAAGCTGGAGGTCTCGCAGATCTTCAGCGCCGCCATGCCGTCGGCGGCCGTGGCGATGTCGCAGCCCAGCGGCTGGAGGATCAGCTGGATGGCCCGGCGGTTGATGTCGTGGTCGTCGACCACCAGCACCCGCATCGGCCGGCCTTCGTCCTCGTCGGCGTCCGGTGCCGGCGCCGCGCCTTCGGCCGGGGCGGTCTCGACCGCGGTCCCGGTCAACGACTGTGCGTCCGGCGCGGGTGTGGAAGGGGTCGAAGGGCGGCTGGACGGGCGCGTCGACAGCGCCCGAGCGACAGCGTCGCGGCTTTCCTGATCAAGCGCCGGCGCCGACACGACCCCGGCCTGCGCCGCTTCGAGCCGCAGGGCCAGGGTGAAGATGGAGCCGTGGCCGACGCTGCTGCGCGCGGTCAGCCGGCCGCCCATCAGTTCGGCAAGCTGACGGCTGATGGCGAGACCCAGTCCGGTGCCGCCGTGGCGGGCGCTGACGCCGGCGATGGTCTGGTCGAACGGCGTGAACAGGCGCGCCAGCTGGTCGCCCGTCATGCCCGGGCCGGTGTCGGCGACCTCGATCAGCACGGCATGGCCGCCGGTGTCTTCCGGCCAGACTTTGAGGCGCAGGGTGATGGAGCCCTCGGCCGTGAACTTCATCGCATTGGAGATCAGGTTGTTGAGCACCTGGCGCAGCCGCATCGGATCGCCGCGCACCGAGGTCGGCACGGTCGCAGCCCCCTCGATCCGCAGCTTCAGGCCCTTGGCCCGGGCCGGACCGCGCCACAGCCGGGCGGACTGGTTCAGAAGATCGCGCAGGCTGAAGTCGACCGAGTCCACCGTCATGTGCCCGGCCTCGAGCTTGGCGTGGTCGAGCAGATCGTCGAGCAGGGCCTTCATCATGAAGCCGGCGTCGCTGATCAGCCGGGCCTGGGCGCGGGCTGAACTGTCGGAGGCGCCGCGCTCCAGCTCGGCCGAGCCCGTCAGGATGGCGCTGATGGGGGTGCGCAGATCATGACCGACGGCGGCCAGGAAGGCGCTCCGGCCCTCCATGATGCGCTCGGCGTCGGCCCGCTTCTCCTCGGCCTCGATGCGGGCGGCGCTTTCCGAGATCCGGGCCTGGTTCATGCGCTGCCAGGTCGACAGGCAGTAGGTGATGAACACGCCGACGGCGACCGCGGCCGCGGTCACGAAGGCGGGCGAAGCGCCATAGGCGAACATGAAGAACGGGGTCGAGGCCAGGTAGAGGAACTGCGGCGTCACCGTCAGCACCAGCACCGACATCGAACGCGGCGCGTTGATCATCGAATAGATGGCGCCGGCTGACAGCAGCATGGAGGCGCAGATGCCGCCCATGGCGCCCCCGACGATCCAGAGAGGAATCGCCAGGCTGCCGAAATAGCCGGCGTTGATGGTCAGCATGGCGTTGCCGGCCAGACCCCGCACGCCGCGCAGACGCTCCGTCCTGCCGTCGTTGACAGGGCCGAAGATCCACAGGTCGACCAGCTGAACCGTGAAATAGCCCAGCATCCATCCGGCGCTGAGCGACCAGCCGAGAAGGGGGCTGAACACCAGGGCGCATGCGGCCGCCATGCCCAACCGCTGCAGCAGCGCCTTGCGGCGCTGGCGGATGGCGCCGGCCCAGCTGTCCTGGGCGGTGGCGGGCATTGCGGCTGTAGCGATCGCCATGCGGCTCCCCCGGACCGGGCGTATTCGCCCTTGCTCGATCATGCCCGGCTTGCCCTAACGCTCCGTCAACGGGCCGTTCCGACGGCCTCCGCCGCTGTGGAAAAGCCCTCGGCTCTCAGGCGCGCGGCGAGGTCCCGCTTGATCCGCCCGACCAGCCCGGGACCGTCGTAGACGAGGGCGCTGTAGATCTGCACGGCGGAGGCCCCGGCGCGGATGCGGTCCCAGGCCTCGGCCCCGGAGTCGATTCCTCCGACGGCGATCAGCGGCATACGCCCCGCCGACGCCTCGGCCGCCGCCCGCAGGGCCGCCCGCGCGCGCGGCTTCAGCGGCTCGCCGGACAGGCCGCCGGCCTCGTCCCGATGCGGCGATCGCAGGGTCTGCGGCCGGTCCAGGGTGGTGTTGGACACGATCAGCGCATCGATGCCGTGGTCCAGCCCGGCCTCGACGATCAGACCGATCTCCGCCGCCGTCAGATCGGGCGCGATCTTGAGGAACACCGGGGTCGGATCGTCCGCCCGGGCCTCGGCCAGTCGGCCCAACAGGTCGTCCAGGGCGGCGCGACCCTGCAGGTCGCGCAGGCCGGGGGTGTTCGGCGAGGAGACGTTGACGGTGACGTAGTCGGCCAGGCCCTTCAGACGCCTCAGCCCCGCGACATAGTCGGCGGCCTTGTCCTCCGTCTCCTTGTTGGCCCCCAGATTGGCGCCGATCACCGACCCCGCGGGGCGACGGGTGAGGCGGGCCGCGAAGGCTTCCAGCCCCTCGTTGTTGAAGCCCATCCGGTTGATGATGGCGCGGTCCTCGCCCAGGCGAAACAGCCGCGGCTTCGGGTTGCCCGGCTGCGGTCGCGGCGTGACCGAGCCGCATTCGATGAAGCCGAAGCCCAGCCGCGACAGGCCGTGCAGCGCCTCGCCGTTCTTGTCGAGCCCGGCGGCGAGGCCGACCGGGTTGGACAGACGCAGGCCGGCGACGGTGGTCGCCAGCACCGGATCGTCCGCGGCGGGCGCCGGCAGCGGGACGGTCCGCAGCGCCATCAGGGCGAGGCCGTGCGCCGTCTCCGGGTCGAGGCGGCGCAGAAGGGCGGCGCCGAGGTCGCTCAGGGCCATCCGTCCGCTCCATCGTCGAAGATCGGGGTCCCGTCGGCCCGAACCGACAGCGCCCGTTCGGACAGGGCCGCCGACAGGGGCAGGGGTCCGTACACGTGCGGGAACAGGTCGCCGCCCCGCGACGCCTCCCACCGCAGGGCCTCGCCGAGCCTGGCCGTGGCCACCTCGACCAGCAGCAGCCCGTCGCGGCCGGCATAGTGGCGGCGCGCCGTCTCGGCCAGCTGGGCCGCCGTGGACATGTGGATGTAGCCGTCGGCGCGATCGACCCCGGATCCGCCATAGGCGCCGGCGGCCCGGGCCGCTTCCCACTCCCGGCGGTCGACCAGCTTGTAGGCGATCTCCGTCATTCGCCGGCCAGGTCGCGCGGTTGCAGATACCCTTCCAGCGTCGGCCGACCGGCCGCATCGACGCCGAAGATCGCCGCCGCCCCGGGCGGAAAGCCGCCGGTCATGCGATCGAGCACCGACGGCGAGGCGGCGCTCTCGACCAGATACTCCACAGCCAGCAGGTGGATCCCCGGATTGTGCGCCACCACCATCAGGCAGCCGGCCTCGTCCTCGGCCGTCTCGACCAGCCGCCGCAGGATGTCCGACCCGCCATTGAACAGCGCCTCGTCGTCGCGGATCTGGACGTCGCCGAAGGCGTCGTGGAGCAGGTCCCAGGTCTGGCGCGTGCGCAGCGCCGGCGACACCAGCGCCAGATCCGGCCTCAGTCCGCGCGCGGCCAGGGTCCGTCCCATGGCGGCGGCGTCGATCCTTCCCCGCGACGACAGCGCGCGGTCACGGTCGCGGCCCGAGCCGGCGGCCCGTTCGGCCTCGGCGTGCCGCATCAGGATCAGTCTCTGCATGCCCGCCCTTTAGGGCCTGACGGCCGGCCTGCAAAGCGTCGGCGGCGCTTCAGGAGCGAACGCGGCGGCTGCGCGACGCCGGCTGGGGGTGAAGGGCGGGTGCATCCGGGCGGCGCCGTGGCCACGGCCCCGGTGCGGGCGCCCGCCCTTCACCCCCAGCC
>NZ_JAVHLH010000152.1 GCF_031082345.1 Brevundimonas sp.
GGGTGACGGGAGCGACGGTCATGCCTTGGTTTCCCAGAACGCGTCCTCGAACTCGGGACCGTAGATGTCGATCAATTGTTTGGTGTCGAGGCCCGTGGCGGGTCCGTCGTAGACCACCTGCCCAGCCTTCAGGGCGATGACGCGGTCGCAATAGCGGATGGCGTAGTCGACCTGGTGCAGGGTGACTATGACGCCGAGGCCGTCGCGCTGGTTCAGCTCGACCAGCAGCTCCATGACCTTGCGGGCCGAGACCGGGTCCAGCGAGGCCACCGGCTCGTCGGCGAGGATGGCCCGGGCGCCCTGGACCAGGGCGCGGGCGATGGCGCCGCGCTGCTGCTGGCCGCCGGACAGGGTGTTGGCGCGCTGGGCGGCGTAGTCCGAAACGCCGACGCGGTGCAGGGCCGCCATGGCCTTGTGCTTGTCCTCGGTCGGCCACAGGCCGAAGAAACCCTTCCACTCGGGCAGCCGGCCCAGAGCGCCCAGCATGACGTTGGAGAACAGCGACAGACGGCCGACCAGATTGAACTGCTGGAAGATCATGCCCAGCTTCTGGCGGGCGGCGCGGGTCGCCCCGGTGGTGCGGCCGTTCTTCTGCACCACCTCGCCGAAGACGGTGATCGTCCCCTTGCCGGAATCGATGGTCTGCAGGCCGGTGATCGAGCGCAGCAGGGTCGATTTGCCCGAGCCGGACGGGCCGATCAGGGCGACCATCTCGCCGGCTCCAACCTCGACGGACACGCCGTTCAGGGCCTTGCGGGCGCCGAATGTCTTGGACACGTCCCGGACGGACGCGACGGCGGCGGCGGATACGGTCATGGACAGACTGTCGGCGGTTGCAGGGGCGCGCCGCATGGCCCGAACGGGCCCATGGGGCAAGCCTTAATGGCACGCCCGCGACGATTTCGTCCAGCGTGACGGCGCGGGATCCGCACGGCGACTACTGCGGCGCGCGGACCTCGACCTCCATTCCCAGGGCCTCCAGCTGGGGCCGGACCACGGAGGCGTCGCCGACCACGACCCAGATCATGCCGGCCGGGTTCAGCACCCGGCGGGCCTCGGCGTCCATCTGCGCGGCGGTCATGGATTCATACCGGGGCGCCAGCGTTTCCCAGTAGTCATCGGGCCGATCGTACAGGGCGTTGGTGCGCAGGGCGTTGAGCACATTGGCGGAACTCTCGAAGCTGCCCGGAAGCTGGCGGACATTGCCGTTGACGGTTCGCTCCCGCTCGGCGTCGGTCACGCCCCGGTCGGACAGGAAGGCGCGGTACTGATCGATCAGGACGGCGATCGACTCGCCGGTGCGGTCGGACTGGACCGGCGCATTGACGATGTAGGGGGTCTGGCGCTCCAGCGGATTGACCCGGCCGCCGAGGCCGTAGGACCAGCCCCGGGTCTCGCGGATGTCCTGGTTGATCCGCGACAGGAAGCCGGCGCCGATGACCTCGTTGGCGGCGTTCAGGGTGACCAGGTCGTCGCGGCCCGTCACCGGCAGCACCAGCCCGCCCATGATCAGCGACTGGGGCGACTGCGGCCGGTCGATCAGGACGATGCGGGGGCGCGGGGCCGGGATGGGCGCGTCGAAGGCCTTGGTTCCCTTCGCGACGGCGGGCGGCGCCCAGGCGCCGAAACGGGCCTCAAGCAGCGGCGTCAGTTCGGCCAGCGGCCTGTCCGAAACGATGAACAGCTGGGCGTTGTCAGGACGGATCCAGCGCTGGTGGAAGCCGGTCAGGTCCTCGCGATCGAGAGCCTGCACCGCCTCGGCGGCGCCGAGGCCGGACCAGGCGCGGCCATAGGGATGGTCGGGGCCGTAGAGCACCACCGGCAGGGCCCGCGCGCCCATGCCGTTGGGCGAGCTCTTCTCCTGGGCGATCGACGCCAGCTGCTGGTTGCGGCGGCGTTCGATGTCGGCGGGGCGGAAGGCCGGATTGCGGATCACGTCGGCCAGCAGGTCCAGCGACGGCTCCAGGTTGGCGCTGACGGCGGTCAGGCCGACGGTGGTGCGGTCCACATTGGCGAAGGCGCCGATATTGGCGCCCAGCCGCTCCTCCTCCTCGGCGATCTTGACGGCGGTCTTGCTGGTCGTGCCCTCGGTCAGGAGGTCGAGCATCATCCGCTGCGTACCGGGCGCGTCAGCCGGATCGGCGGCGACGCCGGCGTCGAACTCCACCGCCACCCGGGTGACCGGCACGGTGGTCGAGCGGGCGTAGATCACCTCCATGCCGTTCGACAGGCGGGCGCGCTCGACGTCGGGAAAGTCCAGCGCCTTCATCGGCCCGACCGGCGGCATGGGTTCGCGCGGGGTGACGGGCAGCGGCTGGGCGGGGGCCGGGGCCGGCCGCGTGTCGGCCGCCTCGGCATAGGCTTCGCGCTCGCCGGGATCGACGCGCGTGGCCAGCACCGGGCGGGTCAGCCAGCGGTCCATGACGGCCTTGACCGAGGCGGGGGTGACGGCGCCGAGATCGGCCAGTTCCTTGCGGTAGAAGCCGGGATCGCCGGCGTAGAGTTCGCCCTCGGCCAGCACCACGGCCTTGCCGCCGAAGCCGCCGACGGGCTCCAGCGCCTGAATCTGCCCGGAGAGGGTGCTGGTCACCGTACGGGCGATCTCGTCCGCGGTCGGACCCGAGGCGATATAGTCGGCGATCAGCTGGTCGAGGCGGGCCGACACGGCGTCGGCGTCCTGACCGGGCTTCACATCGACCGTCACGGTGAACATGCCGACGCGGTGGAAGGGCTGGTAGCCGGTCGTGACGGCGGTCGCGGTCTCGTCGCCGCGCACCAGGGCGTTGTCCAGCCGCGAACTGGCCAGGCCGCCCAGCACCGAGGCCGCGACCTGCAGGTCGGCGGCCTCGTCGGCCAGCAGGCCGGGGACGACCCAGTTGCGGTACAGGCGGGTGTTGGGGACGCGGTCGTGCATCAGCCTGTCGATGCGGGCCGGCAGGGTGGGGATGTCGGCCTGGGCCGGCTCGTTCACGGCGCCGCGGGGGATGTGGCCGAAATACTGCTGGACCTTCCGGCGGGCCGTGGCCGCGTCGATGTCGCCGGCCAGCACCAGCACGGCGTTGTTCGGGCCGTAGTTGTCGCGGTGCCACTGGCGCAGGTCTTCCAGACTGGCGGCGTCAAGGTCGGCCATCGAGCCTATGGTGGAGTGGCGGTAGGGGTGGCCCGGCGGGAAGAGGGCCTCCAGCTGGGCGTAGTAGACAAGGCCATAGGGCTGGTTGTCGCCCTGGCGCTTCTCGTTCTGGACCACGCCGCGCTGGTTATCGAGCCGTTCCTGGTTGAGCGCGCCGAGCAGGTAGCCCATCCGGTCGCTCTCCATATAGAGCGCCTGGTCCAGGGCCGAGGTCGGCACGGTCTGGAAGAAGTTGGTGCGGTCGAACCAGGTGGTGCCGTTCCAGTCCGTCGCGCCGAGGGCCCGCAGCGGCTCCATCAGGCCGCCTGGCAGGTTCTCGGTCGGATTGAACAGGCCGATGTGCTCGAACAGGTGAGCGAAGCCGGTCTGGCCCTCGGGCTCGTCCTTGGCCCCGACGTTGTACCAGGCGGCGACCGCCACCACCGGGGCCTTGCGGTCGGTGTGGACGACGACGCGCAGGCCGTTGTCGAGGGTGAAGGCCTCGAACGGAATATCGACGCTGCGGGCCAGCTCGGAGGCCGGGACCGGCTGGCTGGTCTGGGACAGGACCGGCGGCGCGGCCGCCGCGAGAGCCAGGGCGAGAACGGCGGCGAAGGCGGTACGGCGCATGACAAGTCCCCCAATCAGCGGCGGCCTGACACTACGCGGACCCGAACCGGGTGCAAGTTACGGCTGCGTCACGAAAAAACCGCTTTACATGACAGGCCGATACCCCCATATCGCCCGCTCCGGCGGACCCCGTGGTCTAACCGTTAAGCGCTGCTAACGCCGGTCTGGGTTTCACAATTTGCAGGGGGTTACGTGAATTGCGCACGTACCAGTTTCCCCTGGACCTGGTCCGTGAGCGGTCCCCTGAGCGTCCCGTCGCCCTCGTGCGGCCGCGTTCGGTTTCCGTAGCGGCGCGCTGGTTCCAGGACAATCTAAAGGCTGACGTCTTCTATGCGGTGAAGGCCAACCCCTCGCGCTGGGTCATCGAGACCCTGATCGAGGCCGGCGTCACCGCCTTCGACGTCGCATCGCTCTCCGAGGTCGAACTGGTGCGTTCGGTCAGCGCCGACGCGCGCCTGGCCTTCATGCACCCGGTCAAGAGCCGCGGCGCCATCACCCGCGCCTATTTCGAATTCGGCGTCCGCACCTTCTCGCTCGACAGCCATGACGAGCTGCAGAAGATCATCGACGCCACCGGCGACGCGCCCGACCTGAATCTGGTCGTGCGCATGGCGGTTTCGGCCGACGGCGCGGCCTATTCCCTGTCGGGCAAGTTCGGCGTCTCGCCGGACCAGGCCCCGTCGCTGCTGCTGGCCACCCGCCAGGCGGTGAAGGATGGTCTGATGGGCGTGTCGTTCCACGTCGGTTCGCAGTGCATGCGCCCGTCCGCCTATGAGGCCGCCATGGCCCAGGTCGGCCGCGCCATCACCCGCGCCGGCGTGATCGTCGACATCGTCGACGTCGGCGGCGGCTTCCCCTCGGTCTATCCGGGCATGGTCCCGCCGGACATGCAGGAATACGCCGACGCCATCCACCGCGGCTTCGCCGAGATGCCGGTCACCCACACCACCGAACTGTGGTGCGAGCCCGGTCGCGCCCTGGTCGCCGAGTCCTCCTCGGTGCTGTGCCGGGTCGACCTGCGCAAGGGCGACGCCCTGTATCTGAACGACGGCTCGTACGGGTCGCTGTTCGACGCCACCCACTCGCGCTGGCCCTTCCCGTCCAAGCTGGTCCGGGACGGAGCGAGCTCGGCCGATCTGAAGCCGTTCCGCTTCTACGGCCCGACCTGCGACAGCATCGACCACATGCCGGGCCCGTTCTGGCTGCCGGCCGATGTGCAGGAAGGCGACTTCATCGAAATCGGCATGCTGGGCGCCTATGGCGTGGCCATGTCGACCGGCTTCAACGGCTATGGCGAGCATGACCTCGCCGCGGTCGAGGACGCCCCGATGGCCTCGCTGTACGGCCTCGCGCCCCGCTCCATCCCGACCGTGCGCACCACGGCGGAAGAGCAGGCCCGCAAGGTCGTTCGTCTGAGCCGTCCCAAGGGCAAGGCCGGTCAGCGCCGGAAGAACCGCCGCTAGCGCCTGGCGCGCTTTCCGAACTCGGCGTCGAAGCGGGCGCGGTCGGCCTTGTGCAGGCTTTCACGCGCGCGTTGGGCGGTTTCGACCGCCAGACGGCGGGCAGCGCCGGACACGGCGGAGTCGCAGGCCGCCAGCGAGCGCAGGCCCTTCTGCACCCGGACGGCCACCGTCAGATCGCCCATGCCGTAGCGGACCAGCGGCCCGAAAACGTCCTGGACCAGATCCTCGGGATCGAGAACAGGCCGGATCACCCGGTCGTTCTCGCGATTGACGTCGGCTTCCTCCGGAGCGCGCCGTCCCCAGTTGTCGAGCAGGCGCACGGCCACGCCGGCCACCTCGGCCGCCGTGCCGGGGTCGTTGACCCCCGGCGACAGGGCGCGCGCGGCGATCTCGCCCAGAACGATCAGACCGAAACGCGGGTCCTGGTCGAAGGTCCGCGATCGCGCGATCGAGAAGGCGGACCGCAGGCTTTCCCGCGTCTGCTCGTCCGACGCCGCGAAACTGACCCGGCCGAGCGCTTCGCCGCGCCGACGGAAGCTGCCGACCGGCGCCAGGATTTCGACGTGGCCGCCCTTGTCCCCGGCGAGGCGTTGCAGGCTGGGCAGGTCGATGTTCTGGACGTAGCCGGTCGCCGGCGCGTTGAATTCCTCTCCGGGAACCGGCGGACCGGCCGGCGCCGGCGGGTGGGTCTTCAGCCATTCCGCGGTACGTTCTTCGACCAGTTCGATCATGTGGCCGAGGCGGGCCAGGTTCGACAGTCGGTTGATCCAGGCGAGCAGGCGAAAGGCCACCAGGCTCACCACGGCGAGACTGGTCAGATAGAGGACCGCACGCCCCTCGGCGCCATAGTAGCGGGCATGAATGGCGGTGACGGCCACCACCGCATAGAGGAAGGCCCCCACGAAGGTGGCCAGCGCCTTCTGGGTCGACTCGTCGGAGGTGACGAGAGTCGCCACGCGCGGCGAGGCGGCCTGCGACACGGCCGTGTAGGCGCTGACCCAGGCCCCGAGGGAAAAGGTCGCCACCGCCAGCAGGCTAGAGGCGAGGATGGTCAGGATGGCCTCGACCGATTCCCCGCCCAGCCGGTCGGCCACCTCCTTCGGCACCAAGGGGGCGGCCAGGGCGGCGATCAAGGCGGCCGCGACGCCGAAGGCGGCGTACAGACCGGCCCGGAACCAGATCTGCGTTCTCAGCACCCGCCAGTAGTATCGCCAGCGATTCATGAGTCCCCCTTGAGAACAGAAACGGCCCCGCCGGCGTTCCTGTTCCGGCAGGGCGGCGGCGAGCGCGTTCCCTGCTTGAATCTCGCCGCTTTCACCCCCTATTAGGCGCCTCCCGGCGGTCGCTCCGTCCCGACCGGGTCCTTGAGGATCGACGGGCGCTCACACCAAAGGGAAACCCTTGCTATGAACGCTCCCGTTCAGTCGAACCAGAAAGCCCAGCTGCTTCAGAATACCGTCGAGCACGTGGACATCACGTCCTTCGACGCCCGTCCGATCATCGACAGCATGCGCAAGATGTCGTTCTCGAGCCGCGACACGGCCCGGGCCGCCGACATCTTCAATATGGCCATCGAGGACAAGGACTGCTCGCCGTGGCTGATCCTGGCCGGCTCGACCTCGGCCGGCGGCTGCATGCACGTGTACCGCGACATGGTGAAGTTCGGCATGATCGACGCCGTCGTCGCCACCGGCGCCTCGATCGTCGACATGGATTTCTTCGAGGCCCTCGGCTTCAAACACTACCAGGCCGCCGGCGAGGTGGACGACAACGTCCTGCGCGACAACTACATCGACCGGATCTACG
>NZ_JAVHLH010000153.1 GCF_031082345.1 Brevundimonas sp.
GCTGGCCTGCGGTGATCGCGTGGAACGACAGCCGCGAGGCGCGCCGGGCCGTCGCGGCCGCCCTGCCCCTGCTCGGGAAAGCCGAGCGGGTTCTGCTGCTGGGCCTGTGCACGGAAGAGGAGACCGAAGAAGCGGAGGGGGTCGCCGACGACGTCGTCCGCTACCTGGCCCGACACGAAATCGGCGCCGAGTCCTGCATCATGCTCAAGGACAGCCGTTCGACCGGAGAGGTCATCCTGGACTTCGCCCGCGAACGGAAAGCCGGGCTTATCGTCGCCGGCGGCTATGGCCATGCCCGGCTACGCCAATGGGCGCTCGGCGGCGTGACCCGCACCCTTCTGGCCGAGAGCGATCTCTGCCTGCTTCTCGCCCACTAACCTCGGAGACCTGATTGTGACCAGCCCCCTGCACCACATCCGCCTCGAACTGGCCCGTGAACCCGGCAAGCCGGCCGGCGATCCCCAGAGCGGCTATGACCTGGTCGCACCCCTGGATGCGGACGGCCGCCTCGACCCCACGGCCATGCGGGACCTGGGCGAACCCTGCCGGGTCCGACGGTTCGAAAGCAACGACACGGTGGCGACCGGCCAACTCAAACACGTCGGTCGGGATGGCTGGGTTCTCGACTTTCCGGGAGACGCAGAGGACCAGACCGGGTTCCGCTTTGGCGAAGAGCGATTTGTCCTCGGCGAATATGTCTCCGTCAGGGCTCCGGACGGCGATCAACATACCTTCCGGGTGGCCCAGCTTCGCACGTTGTAGATCATGCGTATCGGTATCATCGATGGTCATCCGGACGGCGATCCGGCGCGCTTTTGCCACGCCTTGGCCGACGCCTATGCCGATGGCGCGCGACAGGCCGGCCATGAGGTGCGGGTGTTGCGCCTCGCGGATCTGGATTTTCCGTTCCTGCAGGACCGGGCCAGCTGGGAGGCGCCGCACGCCTGTGCGGACCTCGCGACCGCCCAGGACCTGGCGGCCTGGTCGGAACACCTGATGATCGTCCACCCCCTGTGGCTGGGAGCCGCGCCGGCCCGGCTCAAGGCCCTGCTGGAGCAGATGTTCCGACCCGGCTTCGCCTTCCGACCGGGACGGAACCTGACCGGCCGGCTTGCCGGCCGGTCCGCACGGATCATCGTCACCATGGGCATGCCGGCTACGGTCTACTGCCTGTGGTTCGGCGCACACGGCCTCAAGGCGCTGAAGCGCAACATCCTCGCCTTCGTCGGCTTCCGGCCGATCCGCGACACCCTGATCGGCAATGTCGAAGGCCTGACGCCGGCGCGGCGGCAGGCGTGGCTCGCTTCGGTCGGCGCGCTCGGCGCCCGCGGCCGCTGACGCCGTCGCTTGCGACGCCTCAGGCTTTCGGACTTTTGGCCTCCGCTTCAGGCAAATCCGGCTTTGGCCCGTCCGCGGCATCGTCTTCGTCATCATCGATCAGGATGCGCGCCGCCGAGCCCTCGATGTCGTCGTACTGGCCGGAACGCAGGGTCCAGACGAACGCCCCCACGGCCACAAGACCCAGAAGCACCGAGAACGGCGCCAGCAGGAAGATGATGTTCATCGCCCGCCCCTCACCCGAAGCGCGTTGAGGGTCACCACCAGCGAGGAGCCGGACATCGCCAGGGCGGCGACGAACGGATTGACGAAGCCGAGCATGGCCGCCGGGGCGGCGACCAGATTGTAGACGGCGGCGAAGCCGAAATTCTCCAGCGCCCGGCGCCGGGACGAGCGCGCCACGTCGATCGCCTCGACCACCGCCATAAGCGCATCCTGGGTGAGCACCAGATCGGCGGCGTTCTGGCTGGCCTCCAGAGCCGAGCCGGGCGCGATGGCGGCATGGGCCCGCGCCAGGGCGGCGGCGTCATTGAGACCGTCCCCCACCATCAGCACCTTGCGGCCCTGGCCGGCGAGGTGGTCGATCGCCGCCGCCTTCTCCTCCGGCAGCAGGCCGGCGCGCCAGGCGATCCCTCCGATCCGTTCGGCGACGCCCTGCACCGCGCCCGCCTGGTCGCCGGACAGGATTTCCACCGTCAGGCCGCGCGCCCGCAAGGCCTCGACCGCCGCCACGGCGTCAGGCCTGAGCACATCCGAGAACTCAAGCCGAACCTTGGGACTGTCCTCGAAGCCGAACCACAGCTCCGTTTCGGCCGCCTGGGAGGTCGCGGCCCCCACGAACGCCGCGCGCCCCAGTCGGGCGCGCCGGCCGCCGATCAGACCCTCGACGCCCACGCCGGCGTGTTCGACGACGTCGTCCGCGACCGGGCCGTCTCCTGCCGCCCGGGCGATGGCGCGAGCCAGCGGATGGCGCGTCGCGCGGGCCAGCGGAGCCACCATGGCGATGAGCTCCGGCGCAGCCCCGATCAGCACCGGACGGCCTTCTGTCAGCACTCCGGTCTTGTCGAAGACCACGTGATCGACCTCCGCCAGCCGCTCCAGCGCGGCGCCCGACTTGACCAGAACACCCCGCCGGAACAGCCGCCCCGAGGCGACGATCTGCACGGCGGGCACGGCCAGACCAAGGGCGCAGGGACAGGTGACGATCAGGACCGCGACGGCCCGGATCAGGGCCTCCCGGGGGTCGAGGCCGAGGGCCCAGCCGCCGGCGAAGGTGGCCAGCGCCGCAGCATGCACCACCGGCACATAGAGGGCGGCCGCGCGATCGGCGAGTCGGACATAGCGCGAACGCGACTGGGCGCCCGCCTCGACCAGCCGGGCGATGGCCGCCAGCGTGGAATCTTCGGACCGGGCGCGGGCGCGCAAGGTCAGCAGGCCGGCGGTGTTGACGGCGCCGGCGCGGCACAGCTGGCCGGGCCTGACCCGCTCGGGGGCGCTCTCGCCGGTCAGCAGGCTGTTGTCGAGTAGCGCCTCGCCGTGTTCCAGGGTCGCGTCGACCGGAATGCGGTCGCCGGGTCGCACGCGCAGGATGTCGCCCGGCCGCAGATCGCCGAGCGGAACCGATCGTTCGCGGCCCTGCCCGTCGACGACGCAGGCGGCGGGCGCCTGAAGGGCCAGCAGGTCGCCGGCGGCGCTGCGCGCCCTGGCCCGCAGCACATGGTCGAGCCACCGGCCGATCAGCAGCAGGAACAGCAGCGAGACGGCGGCGTCGAAATAGGCGTCGCGGCCGTTGAGAATGGTCTCGGAGAAGCTGATCGCCAGGGTCAGAATCACCCCGACCGAGATCGGCACGTCCATATTGGCCCGGCCGGCGCGCAGCGATCGCCAGGCCGACTGGAAGAAGGGCATGCCGGCGAAGATGGCGCAGGGCGCGCCGACGATGGCCGACATCCACATCATCAGGGAGCGGGTGGCCGGGCCCAGCTCCTGGTCGAACAGTCCGGCCCAGATCGGGACCGAGAACATCATGGCGTTCATGGCGCCGAAACCGGCGACGGCGAGCGCCAGGATCAGCCGCCGTCCTTCGCGGTCGCGCTGGATCAGGGCGGCGCCCGGATCGAACGGGGTCGCCGGATAGCCGAGCCGGTCCAAGGCCGAAATGATCCGGCCCGGGTCGACGTTGGCGCTGGTCAGGCCGATGGCGAGGCGCCCGGTCGAGAGATTCAGACGGACCGAGTCGACTCCGGGCAGGCGCGACACTTCCCGCTCGATCTTCGAAATGCATCCGGCGCAACGCGCGCCCGTCACCAGCAGGTCGAGACGGGCGCGGCCGTCGTCCTGTCGGCGCAGGAAGGCCGACATGTCCGGCGCGGTCGCCGCCTCGAAGGTCACGGCCACGTCAGCCTCCGCTCGGCGATGAAGCTGCGGCCCGCGGCGTCCACCGCCTCGATCCGGGCGTCCCAGGCGCCGGACAGGGCGCGGTCGACGCCGTACTGGCCGGGCGCCTCTTCCCTGAGGACGACCTCGGCGCGACCCTGTTCGGTCGCGGGCCGCTGCAGCGTGGCCGAGACCTTGAGTCCGGTCAGCGGGCGACCCTCGCGGTCCTGCATCAGCACGTCCAGGCCGTTCGCTCGGGCCTCGGCCCCCGCGCGCCAGCCCAGGGCGTCCTGGACGCGGAGCCGCTCCAGTTCCGCGTTGTAGATCAGGCCCGCCTCATAGGGCCGGGGAGCCACCTGGCCGGGATGGGTGCGGTAGGCCGTCACCAGAAAGGCGGCGTCGACGCCGACCACCAGGGCGAAGAAGGCCACGACGCCCGCAGCGACGTGCCAACCCTTGACGACGAACGGCGGCTTCGCCGGCCTGGCCCGGACGTTCATTGCGGCTGGCTCCCATAGTCGAAGGCGGTCGGGACGGTCATCGTTTCGCCGCCCAGACGGATTTCGAACGCGGCGTCCTGGCTGCCCTCGCCGACCTGATCTGCCGGAGCCGTGACGAAGATGCGCAGCGGGGTCACCCGATTGGGCTCGACCTCGACACGGAGCGGATCGGCGTCGGGCTGCCCGGGAATTCTCAACTCCGCCCCGGGAACGCCGGCGTAACGGATCTCCACGTCGGCGGCCTCGAACCCGTGATTGGCGATCTTCAGGGTGTAGCCGTTGCGCACCGCTCCATCGCTCAGCCGCACATAGGCCGGGTTGCGGTCCCGGAGGGCGTGCGCGCCCAGTTGCTCGCGGGTGCTGAAGCCCCAGATCATCAGGCCGCCGACCAGCAACAGCGCCAGGCCGTAGTAGAGGGTGCGGGGCCGGATCAGCTTGTGCTCGGGCTTCTGTCCGCAGTTCCGCGCCGCGACCGCCGCGTCGGTGTCATAGGCGATCAGCCCGCGGGGCCGGCCGACCTTGTCCATGATCTCGTTGCAGGCGTCGATGCACAGGCCGCAGTTGATGCACTCCAGCTGCGCCCCGTCGCGGATGTCGATGCCCATCGGGCAGACCACCACGCACTGGTTGCAGTCGATGCAGTCGCCGCGCCCTTCCCAGGACTCGGTCTTCTTGTGCGGACCCCGGGGCTCGCCGCGATCGTAGCGGTAGGTGACCTGGAACGACTGGTCGTCCAGCATCGCCCCCTGGATGCGCGGCCAGGGGCACATATAGGTGCAGACCTGCTCGCGCATGTGGCCGGCGAAGATGTAGGTGGTGAAGGTCAGGATGGCGCACGACACATAGGCCGTCATCGGCGCCGTCCCGACCCAGAAGGTGCGGATCAGGTCAGGCGCGTCGTGGAAATAGAAGATCCACGCCCCGCCAGTGCCGAAGGCGACGCCGATCCAGACCAGGTGCTTGCCGGTCTTGCGCCACAGCTTGTTGAACGACATCGGCGCGGCGTCCAGCCGCATGCGCGCGTTGCGGTCGCCCTCGAACATCCGCTCGATGTAGATGTAGAGGTCGGTCCAGACCGTCTGCGGGCAGGTGTATCCGCACCACAGCCGCCCGAAGAGGGCGGTGACGAGGAACAGGGCCAGGGCCGAGATCACCAGCAGGCCGGTGATGAAATACACCTCCTGCGGCCACAGCTGGATCATGAAGAAGTAGAAGCGCCCGCCGTCGAAATCGACCAGCACGGCCTGGTCCGGCAGGGCGCCGGGCCGGTCCCACCGGATCCAGGGCGTGATGTAGTAGATCGCCAGCGTCGCGATCAGCAGGGCCCATTTGATCCAGCGCCACTGGCCGTGGACCAGCTTCGGATAGATCGGCACGCGCGCCTGGTAGAGGCCCTTCGGCCGCTTCTTCTCTCGCTGGCGTTCAGCGACCGAGACCGGCCCCTCCGTCGCCGGGCGCTCGCGGGTCCGGTCGATGATGATGGTCATGGCGTGGCGGCTTCACTCGCGGCAGGAGCCGGCGTGGCGGGGGCCTCGCCGCCGCCGGCGTTGACATGGACATAGACGGCCAGCGCCTTGATCACGGCGGGTGAGAAGCGGCCCTCCCACGACGGCATGACCCCGTTGCGGCCGTTGTGAATCTGGCCGCGGATGGATTCACGATCTGACCCGTACAGCCACTCGCGATCGGTCAGGTTCGGCGCGCCTTGCGCCCGGTCGCCCTGACCGTTGGGCATATGGCAGGCGACGCAGTTGTCGGCGTAGAGCTGCCGGGCGCGGCCGACGCTGGCGGCGTCCGCCTGGCGTCCGGACAAGGCCACGACGTATTCCGCCAGGTCCGCGATCTGCGCGTTGGTCAGCATGCCGTCACGGCCGAACGCCGGCATCATCGAAATCCGCGTCTCCGGGTGAGCCGAGCGGACGCCGATGCGGATCGTCTGTTCGATCTCGGCCAGCGAGCCCCCCCACAGCCAGACGTCGTCGCGCAGGTTGGGATAGCCCTTCGCCCCGCCGCCGCCGACGCCGTGACAGGTGGCGCAGTTGTCGCCGAAGACCGACTGACCGACCGCGAG
Organism: Brevundimonas sp.; assembly: GCF_031082345.1. Lineage (GTDB taxonomy): Bacteria > Pseudomonadota > Alphaproteobacteria > Caulobacterales > Caulobacteraceae > Brevundimonas. Next base: position 6,286 of record NZ_JAVHLH010000153.1, read on the forward strand.
GGCGTGGGCCTGCAGGTCCGGGTTCGCCTCGATCTGGTCAAGGGACGCCGACATCAGCAGGGCCTCTCCCTGGCTGCGTTGCGCCTGCAGGGCGTTCAGCTGCTCGACCACGTCGACGCGGTCGGACTGTTTCATCAGTCCTGGCGTGTAACCCTTGAGACCCGGCCAGGCGGGCATCAGGATCCAGTAGATCACCGCCACCACGATCGAGCCGTAGAAGACCCACAGCCACCAGCGCGGCAGCGGGTTGTCCAGCTCCTTGATGCCGTCCCACTCATGTCCGGTCGTCTCGACGCCGGAGTGTTCGTCGCGCTCGCGTTCAGACATGCTCGTCCTCGTCCTTTTCGAGCGGCAGGTGGGAGAGACGGCGGAAGGTCTCGCGGTGTTTCGGCCACAGGGCGTAGATCAGCCCGGCGATGAAGACGGCGCCGAAATAGAGGGTGCCGCCCTGCTGGGCGAACCGCGCCACGGTTTCGTAGTCGAGCCCGCTCATCGCATGTTGTCCGGGTCTTCGGCCTGGTAGGTCCGGAAATCGACCTGGGTGCCGAGTTGCTGCAGATAGGCGATCAGGGCGTCCATCTTGGTCAGACGCGCCGGGTCGCCGTCGAAATCGCCCTGGGCGATCCGGGGGCCGTAGCGGCCGCGCAGCGCCGAGGTCTCGCTGGCGTACGGATCGACTTGGGCGTTGAGGTCAGCCTCGGCGTTCTCG
>NZ_JAVHLH010000154.1 GCF_031082345.1 Brevundimonas sp.
GGTGCTGGTCTACCCGCTGATCGGCGTCCTTTCGGGAGAGCGTTACGCCGAAATGCCTCTCTTCGGCGTGACCCCGTGCCCGCTGTTGATCTTCACCTTTGCGGTCATGATCCTGGCGGCCCGCGTCCCGTGGTGGCTATGGATTGTTCCGCTGCTCTGGAGCGCCATCGGAGGCAGCGCCGCTGTCCTCCTGTCGGTCCCGCAAGACTGGGCGCTGCCGCTGTTCGCCCTCGCGGCCGTCGCGATCGCCCGGACGGATCGGCGGCGATCGGCGGGCGGTCTGTGACCGGCAGGGAGGGGGCGTAGCCGGCGAACAACTCCGCCACGGCGGCGAGGTCCTCGGCGGAGCGGGCGGGGGCGATATGGAAGCCGGCGGCCACGGCCGCATGGTGCAGGGCGGCGTTCGCCTGCAACGGCTATCGGCGCCGCCCGTCGATCCGTCCGGGCCCGCCGCGCGTAGAGGTCTCCGCCGCCCGCGCCGAAGGACCCGCCGATGACCCCCTCGATAACCCGCCGTCTCGCCCTGCTGATCGCGGGCGCCGTTTCGCTCGGCGCCTGCCAGACCACGCCGGTGGCGGACGCGGGCTTTCTGTCGAGCTACGAGGGGCTCGAGACCAAGGCCGGGACGCTGAGGGTCTCGGTGCGGGATCGACGGGACGAAGCGCTGGCCGCCGCGGTCGAACGGTTGTTCGTCGAGCCGGCGCGGCTGGCGCCCGGCGCGGCCGAGGGGGTGGCGCCGACCGATCTCGCCCTGGTGCTCGGCGAGGTGGATCGGCAGGTCTGCTACGAACTGAGCGAGCGTTTCACCGTCCTGTCGGGCCCGGCCGCCGACGCGGCGACGGTGCGGGTGGCGGTGACCCGGATCTCCCCGACCGAGCCCGTCGGCTCGGGCCTGTCGGCGATCGCCGGCGCCTTCATACCCGGACCGATCGGCATCCGCCCGCCCGGCTCGACCGGGATGCTGGCGGCCGAGGCGGAGCTGCTCGCCGTGGACGGCGCCCAGGCCGCCTCCCTGGCTTGGGCGCGCTCGGCCAATGTCGTGGGGATGGACAATCCCTCGCTGTCCCGGGTCGGCGACGCCCTGCAGTTCGCCGAGGTGTTCGGCGACCAGGTCGGCGACAGCTTCGCGCCGGAGGACCGGCCGGTCCGGGCCATCGCCGAACCGGACCCGTGCGAACGGTTCGGACCGCGCGACCAGCCGGGCGGTTTCATCACCCGCCTCGTCACCGGCCTGTATGTCCCGGAGACCCAGGGCGTGCGGCCCCAGCCGGCGCAATAGGCCGGCGCCTTTCGTCAGGCGCGGGACAGGTGCGGTCTGCTAGAAGGGCCGTCGCCTTTCCCCGACGAGGACGCCATGCTGGACGCCGAAACGCGCAAATTGATCGAGACGGCGAAGGCCCGACGACAGATCGAACTGTCGGCGCGGTTCGTCGACGCCGCGCCTCCGCCCGGGCGGCCGGACCCGCGGGCCGGAGCGGTCCGGGAACAGGCCTGGGCCGATCTCAAGGACCAGATCGTTGCGGCGGTCGGCGACTACGAGGGCGACGGCCTGAGGGTGCTCCGGCATCTGAAGACCCGGCCGGAGATCATTCTGACCGGGCCGGTGGCGACGTGGCGGCGGTTTCTCGACGAGAAGCGGGCGCTCGTCGCCGCTCCGACCGTGGAGTTTCGCCACTACATCAAGCATTGGAGCCACGGGTTGCCGGGCTTTCCCGAATAGCGATCGTCGCCCCGACGACGCGGCGATCAGCCCTCGATCGGGATGATGAAGATCCGGTCGTAGTTGGACGGTCCGTCGTAGCGGGGCAGGGCGACGTAGTCGTCGCCGGCACGCTCCATCACCTGGCGCGCGAACCGGTTGAAGGCGGCGCGATCCGTTCGCCGCCGGGGCACGACGACAAAGCCTTCTTCGGATGTCTCCACCGCGTGGGACGGCCCCCCGTCCTTCAGCGACTGCAGAAACACGCCCATGGCACGCCTCCGTCGATCAGGGCTGGAATAACAACAGTCATCCACAATCGGAGGGGATGCGCAACGGCGGAGGGCGATCGGCGGCACACATCCGCGCGAGCGGGCGCGGAACCCCGGGCGGGTCTTGTTGTTGAACGAAGCATGGCCGACCCGCGCGACACCGATCCAATCGACCAAGCTCCGCGCGAGCGGGGGATGGAGCGGCGCAGCAGCGGCGGCGCGGTGAACCCATGGCTGATGATCGGCGGCATCGCGCTGCTGGCGGTGGTCGTCTACGCCGTCTCGGCCCTGCTCTGAACCTGAAGGAAGCAGCGGACGGCCCTGCCGGACTGGACCCCGCCGGCGGGATAAGCGCCGCTGGCGCTTGACCGCCTTCGCCGGTGCGGTCATTGCGCGGGGATGAACATCCTGCTGGTGGGATCGGGCGGACGCGAGCACGCCCTGGCGTGGAAGATCGCCCAGTCGCCCCTGGTGCGACGGCTGGTCATCGCCCCGGGCAATCCGGGCATGGACAAGCTGGGCGAGCGGGTGGCGCTGAAGGTCACCGACGCGGACGGTCTGGCCGCCGTAGCGCGAGAGATGAAGGCCGATCTGGTGGTGGTCGGGCCGGAGACGGCGCTGGAGGCCGGGCTGGCCGACCGGCTGGCCACGGCGGGCATTCCCTGTTTCGGGCCGACGAAGAAGGCGGCCCAGCTGGAGACCTCCAAGGCCTTCTCCAAGGCCTTCATGGAGCGGCACGAGATTCCGACCGCCGGCTACGGCGTCTATGAGCGGCTGCACGAGGCGCGGCAGGCGCTGTCGGTGTTCAAGCCGCCCTATGTGATCAAGGCCGACGGCTTGGCGGCCGGCAAGGGGGTGGCCATCTGCCCCAACAAGCGCGAGGCCGAGGGGGCGATCGAACACATGCTGGGCGGTCGCTTCGGCACGGCCGGGGCGCGGGTGGTGATCGAGGAGTTCATGGACGGCGAGGAAGGCTCGCTGTTCGCCGTCTGCGACGGGCAGCGGGCGCTGCTGCTGGGCGGGGCGCAGGACCACAAGCGGGCCTATGACGGCGACCTGGGGCCCAATACCGGCGGCATGGGAAGCTATTCGCCGGCCCCGGTGTTCACGCCCGAACTGGTCGAGGCGGCCGAACGGGACATCGTCCGGCCGGTGATCGAGGGGATGGCGCGCGAGGGCATGCCCTATCGCGGGGTGCTGTACGCGGGGCTGATGGCCACCGAGTCGGGGCCCAAGGTGGTCGAGTTCAACGCCCGCTTCGGCGATCCGGAGTGCCAGGTGCTGATGATGCGGCTGGAGGGCGACATCGTGCCCCTGCTGCTGGCCTGCGCGCGCGGCGACCTGACCCGGGTCGCGCCGCCGGAGTTCCTGCCCGAGACGGTGATCTGCGTGGTGCTGGCCGCCAGCGGCTATCCCGACAGTCCGCTGGAGGGTTCGATCATCCGCGGGGCCGAGCAGAATTTCGGCCCGCACGTGCAGGTCTTCCACGCCGGGACCCGGCGCCGCGACGACGGCCAGCTGGTCGCCGCCGGCGGTCGGGTGCTGAACGTCTGCGCCCGCGGCAAGGACATCGCCGAGGCGCGCCAGCGGGCCTATGCGGCGGTCAGGAAGATCGACTGGCCGGGCGGCTTCCACCGCACGGACATCGGCTGGCGGGCGATGGAGCGGGAGCAGGGCGGCGCCGAAGGTTGAAGGTGATCTCGCCCTGACCGGTCAGGTTGAAGGCGGCTGAGACCGTGGCCGGGGTGTGTTAGAGTCGCTCCTATGAGCGATCCTGGCAACGAATTCGACGAGGAGCCGGTCGTCTTCGAAGAGGCGGACGAACTGGACGCGCGCGAACGGAAGGCGATGGCGGACATCGACGCCGGGCGGTTCGTGACGCATGAGGCGGTCAGACGCTGGCTCCTGTCCCTTTCCACGGACAACCCGCTGCCGCGCCCGAAGTGCGGCGAGTAGTCTGGTCCGATCAGGCGCTCGAACAGCTTGAGGCGATCACGACCTATGTGCGCACCGACAGCCCGGTGGCTGCGGCGCGTCTGGAAGCCCGCATCGTCGAGAAGGCGGACAGCCTCGGGATGATGCCGGACCGGGGGCGGCCGATCAGCCGGGCAAGACGGGTGATCGCCGTGACGCCGACCTACCTGCTCTGCTACGGGGTCGCGGGAGAGGAGGTGCGGATCCTGTCGGTCCGCCATTCCGCCCGGCGGCCGGAGACCTAGGCCCAGGCGAACAGGAGGCGGCCTTCGCCCATGCGTTCGCGCAGGGCCGGGAGGTCGTGGTGGGCGACCGAGAAACAGCCGTAGCTGCGGCCCAGCTTGCCTTCGCGGGCGAGGAAGGCCGGGTCGGCGTAGTCGGCGCCATGGACGATGATGGCGCGCTCGCGGGCCAGGTTGTTGGTGTACTCGAGACCGTCCAGCAGGACGTTGGGGCCCTGCTGGGCGCCGTGGCTGGCCCCGGCGGTGGCGTAGGCGCCGACCGAGGACATGTAGCTGTCGGGGGTGTTCGAGAACTGTTGGGCGAAGCCGGTGTGCGACGGATCCGAGCCGCGGCCGTGGGTGGTGCGCATCAGGGTGACGGCGCCGCCGTGCAGGTCGACCTCGTAGAGCCGCTCGTCGCCGGAGAATTTCTTGAAGTCGACCAGATACATGCGGTCGCGTTGGGTGATCTTGCCCTCGTGGATGTCCAGCGCCGCCAGGGCCCGGTCCATCAGCTCCTTGCGCACCGAGCCGCGCGGATCGAGCGGGCGGGTGGAGTTCAGCTGCGAGGTGATGATCTCGGGCGGCCGATCGACCTGGAGGGTCGGGGCCGGCGGAACCTGCTGAGCGGCCGCGGTGACGACCGGACGGGCCGCCGCGGTGGCGCAACCCGACACCAGTGCGGCGCCGCCCAGAATGAAGCCTCGTCTTGCTAGCCGCATGCGACGCCCCTCGCGCGGTTTCAGGAAGTCACGGGTTGTTTCAAATCATGACGTGGGTAGCAACCTGTGCCTTGGCCCGCAGGATAGTCAGTCTAAGGTGAAGAAGGCGTTCAGGGAGGGTTTCGTGAAGTCGATCACATCGTTGCTGGCGGCGACCGCCATATTTCTGGCCGGCGGGGCTGTGGCGCAAACCCCCGCCGCTGCTCCGGTTTCGCCCCCCGGGGGAACCACGTTCGTGCAAGTGGGGCGGCTTCTGGCCGATCCGGAGACCGGCGTTGTGCAACGCGGTAAAACTCTCGTGATCAGAGGGAACCAGATCGAGCAGGTCCTCGATGGCTTCGTCGATTCTGCCTACATCGGCGCCACAATCGATCTGCGCGACGCCTTCGTCCTGCCTGGACTGATCGACAGCCACGTCCACCTGACCAGCCAGCAGAACCCGAACGGGCGGCTGGAGGCGGTGACGCTTTCGAACGCGGACCGCGGCTTCGTCGGAGCGCGGCATGCGCGGCGGACCCTTATGGCCGGCTTCACCACGGTGGCCGATCTGGGCGGGCAGAATGAGGCGGTGTTCGCGCTGCGCGACGCCATCCGGCGCGGCGACGTGCCGGGACCGCGGGTGATCGCCTCGGGCAGTTCGGTGTCGATCCACGGCGGCCACGGCGACGCCAACGGCTACCGCGACGACGTCCTGCACCTGCTGTCGTCCGAGAGCGTCTGCTCGGGTCCGGAGGACTGTATGCGGGCGGTGCGGACCCAGGTGCGCTCGGGCGCCGACATCATCAAGATCACCGCCACGGGCGGGGTGCTGTCGAACACGGCGGCGGGGCTGGGGCAGCAGTTCTCCGACGCCGAACTGGCGGCCATCGTCGACGCCGGCCACCGGATGGGGCGTCAGGTCACCGCCCACGCCCACGGCGGCGACGGGATCAACAGCTTCCTGCGCGCCGGCGGCGACTCGATCGAGCACGGGACCTATCTGGACGACGAGTCGATCCGGCTGATGCGGCGCGAGGGCGTCTATCTGGTGCCGACCCTGATGGCCGGAGACTATGTGGCGCGGGTGGCCTCCGGGCCGGACAATTTCTTCACCCCGGCGCAGACGGCCAAGGCGCTGGAGGCGGGACCGCTGATGCTGGCCATGGCCGGGCGGGCCCACGAGGGCGGGGTGCGGATCGCCTTCGGCACCGACAGCGGGGTCTCGGCCCACGGCGACAACGCCCAGGAGTTCGCCCTGCTGGTGCGGGCCGGGATGACGCCGCTGGAGGCCATCCAGTCGGCCACCGTGAACGCGGCGACGCACCTGCGCCTCGAGGACGAGGCCGGCCGGATCGCGCCGGGGATGCCGGCGGATCTGATCGCGGTGTCGGGCGACCCCTTGGCCGACGTGACCGAGCTGGAGCGGGTGAGGTTCGTGATGAAGGGTGGGGTGGTCTACCGAGGCGACGACCGGTGAGGCGTGTCGAAGCGGTCCTGCTACTGACGTTGGTCGGCGGTCTGCTGGCGGCGTGCCTGGGCGGCTGGGGGTTCGTTCACGACGAGCCGCTGGCCGGCCCGTATCGGCTTGTGGCGGTGGTTGCCCGGGATCAAATGATTGTCTGTCGCTCGCTCGAGGGCGGGGGGTGCAGTGGCGATGGATTGCCCGATCAGACGGTTTTCGCCGCCGGCGCGGACGAGCGCTTCATCGTAATCGCCAGACATCCGTCGGGGCCGTTTGAAGTCAGGCAGCCCGGCGTCACCGAATACTATTTCTGGAAGCGTGACCCCGACGAAGCGCAGAGCAGGTTCCGTCCGGATGTCCGGGGACCGTACGATGGTGTGGCTTTTGAACGCGAGAAGGCGCGGCTGGTGCTCCCTTCATTCTCGGTGATCTTTGAGGATCTGCAGTAGAGGTTCTACAGCGCCCCAAGCAGCAGCCGCTGAAACCCCGCCTCGTCGTCGAAGCTGGCCTTGACCGGCCATGAGACGACCCGGGCGCGCCACTCGGGCGACAGGCGGAACCAGTCCTTCTCGGTGGTGATCAGGCGGCCGTGGGCGCGCTCGGCGTGCTCGGCGAGGAAGCGCAGGTCGGCGTCGCGGAAGGCGGCGTGGTCGGG
>NZ_JAVHLH010000155.1 GCF_031082345.1 Brevundimonas sp.
TGCCGATGTTGCAGTGCGGCTTGTTACGTTCGAACTTTTCCTTGGCCATGGCCAAAACTCCTGTGGCCCGGAAAGGGGCGATTGGGTCAGCTGTCGAATTCTGGAGCGGGTAGACGGAATCGAACCGACATATTCAGCTTGGAAGGCTGCTGTACTACCATTGTACTATACCCGCACGGAGACGGCCCCGGGCCCGAAAGCCGTCGGCCGCCGACCCGATATGGCGTCCGGACCGTCGTTTCGAAAGCGCGTGGTGGGGGAAGCAGGACTCGAACCTGCGAAGCTTACGCAGGGGATTTACAGTCCCCCCCCTTTGCCGCTCGGGACATTCCCCCAGCGCGCTTTTCGAACCGTCGGACCGCTGCGACGTTGGTCTTTCGACCCCCGGCGCAACAAAAGCTCTCGGTGTCTCGCGTCGCCTGCGATAGGAGGGGCGCCAGACCCGAAAGCCCTCAGGGCTCCAAATCGGAGGGCGTCTTATAGTGTCGAGAAATCCAGAACGCAACGACCGGAAATCGGGCAAAAAACCGGCATTCGGAGGCAAGCCCGGCGGGCGTCCGGACGCCGCGCGGCCTTTCGACAAGGGCGCGCCGAAGAGCGGCGGATGGAACCCCAATCCGCCGGCCCGGGCCGCTGATTCCGCCCCCCGTCCCGCGCGCGGCGGCAAGGCCGACGCCGACAATTTCGTGTGGGGCCGCCACCCCGTGCTCGCCGCCCTGGCCAATCCGGCCCGCAAGGGCATGGGCCGGCTGCTGGCGACCGCCGACCGCGCCGCCGAGCTGGAACGCGACAAGGCGGCCCACGGCCACAAGATCGAGATCATCGAGGCCCAGGCGCTGGACCGGATGCTGCCCGCCGGGGCGGTGCACCAGGGTCTGGCCTTCAAGGTCCAGCCGCTGGAGGGCGTGGCGCTGGAGGACATCGCCGATCCGGCCCCGGCGCCGGGCGAGGGCGGCGTCATCGTCATGCTGGACCAGCTGACCGATCCCCAGAACGTCGGGGCCATCTTCCGCTCGGCCCTGGCCTTCGGGGCGCGCGGGATCGTGGTCCAGGACCGGCACTCCCCCGCCCTCGCCGGGGCCCTGGCCAAGGCCTCGGCCGGGGCGACCGAACGCCTGCCCTGCGCGCGGGTGACCAATCTGAGCCGGGCGCTGGAGACGCTGGCCGACCTCGGCTGGCGCGCCGTGGGGCTGGACGGGGACGCGGAGCTGACGCTGGAGCAGGCGCTGGACGAGCGGCCGACCGTGCTGGTCATGGGCTCCGAGGGCGACGGCGTGCGCCGGCTGGTGGCCGAACACTGCGACGTCATGGCGCGCATCCCCATGCCCGGCGGATTCGAGAGTCTGAACGTCTCCAACGCCGCCGCCGTGGCGCTTTATGAATCGACCCGCGCGCGCGGCGGGACCTGAACCCCGCCTTCCATCTTGCCCAACCCGCCTCCCCTGCCCTAGAGCGCGCCCATGGAATTCCTGTCTCCCGAACTCGCCAGCCAGGCCACCGCCCTCGGCAAGGTGCTGATGATCGACCTGGTGCTGGCCGGCGACAACGCCGTGGCCGTGGGTCTGGCCGCCGCCGCCCTGCCGCAGGAGCAGCGCCGCAAGGCCATCCTGATCGGCCTGGCCGCCGCCGTGGTCATGCGCATCGGCTTCGCCCTGATCACGGTGCAGCTGCTGGCCATCATCGGCCTGCTGCTGGCCGGCGGCGTGCTGCTGCTGTGGGTGTGCTGGAAGATGTGGCGCGAGCTGCGCGAGCAGGCCACCCACGACCAGGCCGAGGCCGAGCACGAGCTGGAGCTGGCCCTCGCCATCGAGCACGGGAAAGGCCCCTCGCCCGAGGAGCTGGGCCTGAAGCGCAAGACCTTCGGCGCGGCCCTGATCCAGATCATGATCGCCGACATCACCATGTCGCTGGACAATGTGCTGGCCGTGGCCGGCGCGGCCCATGACCACCCGTGGATCATGGTCTTCGGCCTGATCCTGTCGATCGCCCTGATGGGCGTGGCCGCGACCTATATCGCCAAGCTGCTGAACCAGCACCGCTGGATCGGCTACGTCGGCCTGGTGGTGGTGCTGTATGTGGCGCTCCACATGATCTGGGACGGCGCCCGTTCAGTGATCGTGCGCACCGACCGGATGGAGGAATTCAACGCCGCCGCCCCGGCCTTCCTCGACATCGGCGAGGAAGAGGCCGCCAAGCACCTGAAGGGGCTGGAGACGGAAGACGGCGCCCCGCCGGCGCCGCCGACGCCGACCTCCCCGGCGGACGCGCCGCCGCCCGTGACGGCGGAACCGCCGACGCCGGCCCCATAGACAAAAGGCCCGGAGCGATCCGGGCCTTTTTCAATTCGACCCGGGCGGCGGCTCAGACCCCGGCGCCGCCGAACCGCTCCGACCACTCCGCCACCTGGGCGTCCTCGATCTTGGTGAACAGCACCCCCTGGGCCGCCACCGCCCGGCCGCGCGGCAGGACGTCCAACAGCGCCTCGTCCGGCTTCGGCCACGACAGGTCCGTCGCCCCCACCGAGGCGGCGATCTTCCCGGCCGAGAACGGCGTCACCGGCGCCGCCAGCCGGGCGAACAGGGCGACGAGGTTCAGACCGGTGCGCACCCCGACGGCGGCGCTCGGAACATCCGTTTTGAAGGCGGTCCAGGGTGCCGCCTCCTGCAGATACTCATTGCCCAGCACCCAGACCGCGCGCAGGGCCTGGCAGGCCTTGCGGAACTCCATTGCCTCGAAGGCGGCCGTGGCCTCGGCGATGCCGGCGGCGACGTCGGCCTCCAGCTTCGCTTCCAGCGGCCCCGGCTCGCCGGCTTCGGGCACGACGCCGTCGAATTTGCTCTCCGCGAACTTCACGATCCGGTTGACGAAATTGCCCAGCACGTCGGCCAGGTCCTTGTTGGTCGTCGACTGGAACTGCTCCCAGGTGAAGGCCGCGTCCGAGCCCTCGGGCCCGTAGGCGGTCAGATGCCAGCGCCAGTAGTCGGCCGGCAGAAGCTCCAGCGCCTGGTCCATGAACACGCCGCGCTTCTGGCTGGTCGAGAATTTCCCGCCGTACCAATTCAGCCAGTTGAAGGCCTTCAGGGTGTCGACCGTCTTCCAAGGCTCGCCTGAGCCCAGGATCGTCGCCGGGAAGCTGACGGTGTGGAAGGCGACATTGTCCTTGCCCATGAACTGGACGTAGCGGACGTCGTCGGCGCCCTCGTCGGTGCGCCACCAGTCGCGCCAGGTCCGCCCCGTGGCCTCGGCCCATTCCTCGGTCGCGCCGATATATTCGATCGGGGCGTCAAACCAGACGTAGAAGACCTTGCCTTCCAGGCCCGGCCGCGGCCCGCCGTCGGGACCGACCACCGGCACGCCCCACTTCAGGTCGCGGGTGATGCCGCGGTCGATCAGCCCCTCGTCGAGGTGTTTCAGGGCGATGGAGCGGGCCAGGGTCTGCCAGTCGGTCCTGGACCCGATCCAGTCGCGGATGCGCTGCTCCAGCTTCGTCTGCAGCAGATACAGGTGGCGGGTGTCGCGCGCCTCGAGGTTCTTCGACCCCGACACCGCCGAATAGGGGTCGATCAGGTCGGTCGGGTCCAGCAGCCGCCCGCAGTTGTCGCACTGATCCCCCCGCGCCCCGACATGGCCGCAGTGCGGGCAGGTGCCCTCGACATAGCGGTCGGGCAGGAAGCGGGCGTCGTCGACCGAATAGATCATCCGGTCGACCCGCTCCTCGATCAGGCCGTTCTTCTCCAGCACCTCGGCGAAATGCTGGGTCAGGCGGTGGTTGGGCGGGTTCGACGAGCGGCCGAACCAGTCGTAGCTCAGGCCGAAGGCCTCGCCCGCCGCCTTCTGGATCTCGTGCTGCTCGTCGCAATAGGTCCGCACGTCCTGGCCGGCGGCGGCGGCGGCCAGCTCGGCCGGGGTGCCGTGCTCGTCGGTGGCGCAGATGTAGAGCACCTCATGGCCCTGGGCCCGCTTGAACCGCGCCCAGACGTCGGCGGGCAGCATCGACCCGGCCAGATTCCCCAGATGCTTGACGCCGTTGATGTACGGCAGGGCCGAGGTGATCAGGATGCGGGACATGGGTTCCGGAGGTTCGAGGGGCGAGGGACGAGGGACGAGGGAGATCGGTTAGTGGCGAGTGCGGGCCGATTTCGCAACACCCAGCCGGCGGCTCCCCGGTTCCCTCGACCCTCGCCCCTACCCGGGCAGCCGCCGCGCCACCCGCACGAACCGGCCCGTCAGCAGCGCCGACGACACCAGGCTGGCGAGGATCACGGCCCAGACCAGGCCGTTGACGCCGATCTCGTGCGCCAGCCACCAGCCCAGCGGCATCATGATCAGGCTGTAGGACAGGAAATGCATGATCGTCGGCCACCAGACGTCGCCCGCCGCGCGGTTGGCCGAGGCCGAGACCACCTGGATGCCGTCGGCGACGAAGAACAGGGTCGCGAGCACCAGCGCCGGAACCACCACCGCCAGCAGGGCCGGGTCGCGGTTGTAGGCGCTGGCCACCCATCCTGCGGTCGGCCACAGCGCCAGCGCCACCGTCAGCGTCAGGACGCTGACCACCCCCAGCCCGACCAGCCCGGCCCGCATCACCCCGCGCCCGTCCCTCGCGCCATAGGCCTGGCCGACCAGCACCGCCGTCGCCGACGACAGCCCCATCGGGACCATGAAGACGATGGCCGAAACGTTGAGCACGATGGTCCAGGCCGCGGTCTCGATGGCCCCCAGCTGGCCCGCGATGATGGTCATGGCCCCGAAGGCGGCGACCTCGATGAAATAGGAGCTGCCCGCGCCGTAACCGACCTTGCGCTGCTCGCGCTCGGCCGGCGGGTCGCGCCGGGGACGGTCGAACACCCCCAGCGACCGCGCCTCCGGCATCCGCACGATGTAGACGATCAGGAACACCGCCAGCGAGGTGCGGGCGAACAGCGTCGCCCAGGCCGCCGCGACGGCGCCGTCGAAGCCGAGCCCCAGCACATCCGGCACCAGCAGCAGGTTCAGCGCCAGATTGACGCCGTTGGCGATCCACATCGCCCACATGCCCGCGCGCGGCCGGTGCAGGGCCTCGAGAAAGAACTGGGCCGCCACGCTGACCAGATAGCCGGGCATCGACAGGGCCAGCACGATCAGCACCGGCGAGGCGCCCTCGGCCAGTCCGTCGGCCAGACCCAGATTCCCCAGCGCCCACGGACCCAGAAGGATCAGGCCGACCATGGCGCCGAGGCCCAGCTGCAGCGAATAGGTCACCCCGCGCCGCAGCACCGCCCCGACCTCGTGCCGCCGCCCCTCGCCGAGGAAGCGGGCGGTCATCACCTGCACCCCCATCATCAGCCCGACGGCGGTGGTGACCACGATCATCGTCGGGGTCAGGGCCAGCGAGCTGTAGGCCAGCTCCACCCCCGACCAGTTGCCGACCACGATCACATCGGTCAGCCCCATGGTCATGATGCCGATGCGCGCCAGCACCACCGGCCACGCGAGGTGCAGCAGGTCTTTCAGGGTCGCACGGGTCTTGAGGCTGAGCACGGTCATGGGCCGCGCGACAGGCCACGGCGAAGGTTCGGCGTCAACTGGATTTGCAGGCCGGTGACATAAGCTCTCTTTGCTTTCGTCATTCCGGGCGCAGGCGCGAAGCGCCGGAGACCCGGAACCCAGCGGCGCGCGAGAGCGCGAAGCTGTCGGGAGCACCGTCGCCTCAAGTCCTCCACGACCGGTGTTTCGCCGCCGTCGCGGCGCCGCTGGGTTCCGGGTCTGCGGCTCGCTGCGCGAGCCTTCGCCCGGAATGACGATAGCTAATTGCTATGGAGCGAGCGCGGACGGCGCCCTAAACCACCCCCATGCCCAAGCTGACGACCGCCATCGACCGCAACAGCCCCGCCTTCAAGGCGCTCGACGCCCACAACCGCGCCCTGCGCGACGAGCTGCGCGAACGCGTGGCCCAGGCCGCCCTCGGCGGTCCCGAGAAGTCGCGCGACCGCCACGTCGCCCGCGGCAAGTTGCTGCCCCGCGACCGCGTCGAGCGGCTGCTGGACCCCGGCTCGCCCTTCCTCGAGATCGGCCAGCTGGCCGCCTGCGACATGTATAAGGGCGAGGCCCCCGGCGCCGGCATGATCTGCGGCGTCGGCCGGGTCTCGGGCCGCGAGGTCATGATCGTCGCCAACGACCCGACGGTGAAGGGCGGCGCCTATTTCCCGATGACGGTGAAGAAGCACCTACGGGCCCAGGAGATCGCCGAGCAGAACCGCCTGCCCTGCGTCTATCTGGTCGATTCCGGCGGCGCCAACCTGCCGCACCAGGCCGAGGTCTTTCCCGACCGCGACCATTTCGGCCGCATCTTCTTCAACCAGGCCCGGATGTCGGCGAAAGGCATCCCCCAGATCGCCTGCGTCATGGGCTCCTGCACCGCCGGCGGCGCCTATGTCCCGGCCATGTCGGACGAGAGTGTCATTGTCCGCGAACAGGGCACTATCTTCCTCGCCGGCCCGCCGCTGGTGAAGGCCGCCACCGGCGAGGTCATCTCGGCGGAGGAGCTGGGCGGAGCCGAGACCCACGGCCGCAAGTCCGGCGTGGTCGACTATGTCGCCGAAAACGACGAGCACGCGCTCGAGATCGTCCGCACCATCGTCGACAGCCTGAACACGGTGAAGCGGGTCGACCTCGACGTGCGCGAGCCGCGCGCCCCGGCCTTCGACGCCGAGGAGCTGTACGGGATCATCCCCGACGACGTCCGCGCCCCCTATGACGTGCGTGAGGTCATCGCCCGCCTCGTCGACGGCTCGGAGTTCGACGAGTTCAAGGCCCTGTACGGCACGACCCTGGTGTGCGGCTTCGCCCGCATCTGGGGCTATCCGGTCGCCATCCTCGCCAACAACGGCGTGCTGTTCGGCGAGTCGGCCGTCAAGGGGGCGCATTTCATCGAACTGTGCGACAAACGCGTCACCCCATTGCTTTTCCTT
>NZ_JAVHLH010000156.1 GCF_031082345.1 Brevundimonas sp.
GCCCCCGGATGGGGACGCGGGCGACCGCGCCGCGCGGCTGGCCTCGATCCACGCCGAGGCCTTCGCCGGGCCCCACGACGCGCCCTGGAGCGCGGCGGCCTTCGCGGACCTGCTGGATCAGTCGGGAGTGTTCGCGGTCGAAAGCCCCGACGGGTTCATCCTGATGCGAACCGTGGCCGACGAGGCGGAAATCCTGACCCTCGCGGTGCGGCCCGGAGCGCGGCGCGCGGGACTGGGGGCGCGGCTGGTCGGCGAGGGCGCGCTGGCGGCGGCGGCGCGCGGGGCCGTGCGGGTGTTCCTCGAGGTGGCCGAGGACAATGCGGCGGCCCGGGCGCTGTACGCCCGGGCGGGTTTCGTCGAGGCCGGACGGCGTCCGGGCTATTACGCCGCGGCGGACGGCGGGCGGCGCGACGCCCTGCTTCTGGCGCTCAACCTGGCCGAGACGCTTCCCTAGTCCACCCGGGCGGCCTATTCTCCCGCCATGGACCGTATCGAGAAACTCTGCGCCGAGCGCGGCATGCGCATGACCGAGCAGCGACGGGTCATCGCCCGGGTCCTGTCCAGCGCCGAAGACCACCCCGACGTCGAGGAGCTGTACCGCCGCGCTTCGTCGATCGATCCGCACATCTCGATCGCCACCGTCTACCGCACGGTCCGGCTGTTCGAAGAGGCGGGAGTCGTTGAAAAGCATGACTTTGGCGATGGCCGGTCGCGCTACGAGGAGGCCGGGGACGATCATCACGACCATCTGATCGACACCCGCTCGGGCGAGGTGATCGAATTCTTCGACGCCGAGATCGAGCGGCTGAAGACCGAGATCGCCGAGCGGCTGGGCTTCGAACTGATCGGTCACAAGCTGGAGCTCTACGGCAAGCCGATCGAGGGGGCCGAGCCGTCCAGCCGCGAGGGGCTGATCTTCAAGCGCCACGCCGCGCGGGTTGACGCGACCGAGGTCGATCAGGGCTAGACGTCGTCGTCGCCGACCGGACCGCCTTCGTTTTCCAGCCGATTGACCGAGCGGGCGTCGCGGCTGTTGAATTTGAGATGCACGCCGACGCCGGCGCCGTTCTCTTCGATGAAGACCGCCCCGCCGGACTCCAGCGCCGCCCGCAGGCGCGCCGCGGCCTCCGGGCCCGGATGGATCTTGCCGGATTCAAAGGCCCCGAGCGCCTCGATGGTCAGGCCGGACAGGCGCGCGACATGATCGCGCGGCCATTCGACGAGGGCGCGGGCGGCGCGGGCCTGGGGACCAGTGATCGACATGACGGCAGACTGGCACGATCGTCGCCGTCTTGCACGGCCATGGCGCGAACGGCGCGGGCGCACTAAAAGTCGCCGCATGATCGAGACCCTTGTTCCAGCGCCGGAGACGGCCGAGGCGGGCGCCGCGCCCAAGCGGCTGTTCATCAAGACCTACGGCTGCCAGATGAACGTCTATGACTCGGAGCGCATGGCCGATGTGCTGCGGCCGCTCGGCTATGTCGCGACCGACACGGCCGAGGACGCCGATTTCGTCATCCTGAACACCTGCCACATCCGCGAGAAGGCGGCCGAGAAGGTCTATTCCGAGCTCGGCAAGCTGCGGGAATTGAAGGAGGCCCGCGAAGGCGGCATGACCATCGCCGTGGCCGGCTGCGTGGCCCAGGCCGAGGGCGAGGAGATCATGCGGCGGCAGCCGGCGGTCGATCTGGTCGTCGGGCCGCAGGCCTATCACCAGCTGCCGGAGCTGCTGACCCGCACGGCGCGGGCGCGGGGCGAGCGGATCGGGGCCGATTTCGCGCCGGTCGACAAGTTCGACGCCCTGACCGTCGAGCGAATTGGCGCGCGCGGCGGCGAGGGGGTGACCGCCTTCCTCACCGTGCAGGAGGGCTGCGACAAATTCTGCACCTTCTGCGTCGTGCCCTATACGCGCGGCGCCGAATGGTCGCGGCCCGTGGCGGACGTGGTGGCCGAGGCGCGGGCGCTGGCCGACCGGGGCGTGCGCGAGGTCACCCTGCTGGGCCAGAACGTCAACGCCTATGACGGAGAGGGGCCGGATGGAAAACCCTCGAGCCTGGCGCGGCTGGCGTATGCGCTGGCGGAGATCCCGAGGCTGGACCGCATCCGCTACACGACCAGCCACCCCAACGACATGTCGGACGACCTGATCGCCGCCCACGGCGAGCTGGACGCCCTGATGCCCTGGCTGCACCTGCCGGTGCAGTCGGGCTCGGACCGGATCCTGCGGCTGATGAACCGCAAGCATGGGCGGCAGAAGTATTTCGACCTGGTCGAGCGCATCCGCGAGGCGCGGCCGGACATGGCGCTGTCGGGCGATTTCATCGTCGGCTTCCCCGGCGAGACCGACGCCGACTTCGAGCAGACCATGGATCTGGTGCGGCGGGTGAACTACGCCAGCGCCTTCTCCTTCATGTATTCGCCGCGCCCCGGCACGCCGGCGGCGACGATGGCGGCGCAGGCGCCCGACGCCGTCAGCCGCGCGCGGCTGCATGCGCTGCAGGCCCTGCTGACCGAACAGCAGGTCGCCTTCAATCAATCCCGGGCGGGGATGACGATGCCGGTGCTGTTCGAGCGCAAGGGCCGGCACGGGGCGCAGGCCATCGGCCGCTCGCCCTGGCTGCAGTCGGTCCATGTCGAGGACGCGGATCATCTGATCGGCCGGATCGTTCCGGTGGAGATCGAGCGCGGCCAGCAGAACAGCCTGACAGGACGACTGATGAGTGAACACACCCTGCCCCTGAAGCAGCGAGATGCTGCGCGTCGAGCGATAGGGGCGCAAACCAGTGGCGCGTGAGAGTGAGTTCCTGGCGTTGGACGACGCCGCCCTGCGCGCCGTCGTGGGTCCCAACAGCCGCCACATCGCCCTGATCGAGGACGCCTACAAGGTGCTGGTTGAGGCGCCCGGCGGGGGCGTGACCATCAACGGCTCGACCCGTGACCGGGCCCAGGCCAAACGGGTCATCGAGACGCTGGCGGCGCGGTCGACGACCGGGGCCGAGATCACCGAGGCCGATGTGCGTACGGCGCTGGGGGCGGCGGCGACCCAGCCGCGGGCGGGGCAGGGGACGGTGGCGCCCAACGCCATCGCCCTGCCGGTCGGGCGGCGCGGGGCCATCGCGCCCAAGACGGCGGCCCAGGCCAACTATCTGGACATGCTGTCGCGCTGCGAGCTGACCTTCGGGGTGGGGCCGGCGGGCACCGGCAAGACCTTCCTGGCGGCGGCCTACGGCGCCTCCCTGCTGCGGCGGGGGCAGGTCGACCGGCTGGTCATCACCCGGCCGGCGGTCGAGGCGGGCGAGAAGCTGGGCTTCCTGCCGGGCGACCTGAACGAGAAGGTCGACCCCTATCTGGCCCCGATCTGGGAGGCGCTGAACGACATTCTGGGGCCCGACGACGTGCGCCGGCGGCGCGACAAGGGCGAGATCGAGGCGGCGCCGATCGCCTTCATGCGCGGCCGGACCCTGGCCCATGCCTTCATCATCGTCGACGAGGCCCAGAACACCTCGCGGCTGCAGATGAAGATGGTCCTGACCCGGCTGGGCGAGGGCGCGCGCATGGTGGTCACCGGCGACCCGTCGCAGATCGACCTGCTGAATCCCCGCGACTCCGGCCTGCGCCACGCCCTGCGCATCCTCAAGGATGTGAAGGGCGTCGCCATCCAGACCTTCCAGGCCCAGGACGTGGTCCGCCACGCCATGGTCGAGCGCATCGTGCGCGCCTATGACGCCGACGCGGCGGCGCACCGCCCCGCGGCCGATCTGGAAGACCCGGATTCGCCAGGCCCGGGCGCATGATCGAGGTCGAGATCGAGGACGAGGCCTGGACCCTCGCCTTGCCGGAGGCCGCCGCCGTGGCAGACCGCGCCGCGACCGCCGCCATGGGCGCCTTCGAGGGCGATGTCGTCATCCTGCTGACCGACGACGCGGCGGTTCAGGATCTGAACGGGCGCTTCCGGGACCGGGACCGGCCGACCAATGTGCTGTCGTTTCCGGCCGCCGAGAGCGCGGCGCCGCATCTGGGCGATCTGGTGCTGGCGTTCGGGGTCTGCGCGGCCGAGGCGGAGGCCCAGGGCAAGAGCCTGGCCGACCATCTGGCGCATCTGACCGTTCACGGGGTGCTGCACCTGCTGGGCCGCGACCACGAGGACGAGGCCGAGGCGGAGGCGATGGAGGCCGAGGAGCGGACCATCCTTGCCACACTGGGCGTCGCCGACCCATACAGGGCCGATGCTCAAGCTTGATCCCGCCTCCCGCCGCGACAGCCTGATCCTGCGCCTCGGCCGCATCGCCCTGGCGCTGGCGGCGGGCTCGATCGCGGCCCTGGCCCATCCGCCGTTCGGCTTTCTGCCGGGCCTGCTGGGCTATCCGCTGCTGATGCTGCTGGCCGAGCGGTCGACGACGACCCGCGGCGGCTTCTGGATGGGCTGGCTGGCCGGCTTCGCCTATTTCTTCATCAGCTGCTGGTGGGTGGCCGAGGCCTTCCTGGTCAATCCGGCCCAGGCCTGGATGGCGCCCTTCGCGGCCTCGCTGCTGCCGATCGGTCTCGGCCTGTTCTGGGGGACGGCGACCGCCCTGTACCGCCGCTTCACGCCGGGCGGCGTGGTCCGGGTGCTGGTCTTCGCCGGCCTGTTCTGCCTGCTGGAATGGCTGCGCGGCCATGTGCTGACCGGCTTTCCGTGGAACCCGGCGGGGGCCAGCTGGAAGGCGGGCACGGCCGGGTCGCAGTTCGCCTCGGTCGTCGGCGTCTATGGGCTGGGACTGGTCACCGTGGCGGCGGTTTCGGCCTTCGGACCTCTGGCGGGGCCGGGGCCGCGAAAGGCCCGCATCGGAGCCGCCGTGCTGGGGACGCTGGCGCTGGCGGCGCTGCTGATCGGCGGAACCGTGCGTCTGGCCGGGGCTTCGCCATCGGGCGCGACCGACACGGTGGTGCGCATCGTCCAGGCCGATGTGGACCAGGAGTCGAAATGGACCCCGGAGGCCTATCGCGGCATCGTCGACCGCTATGTGAACCTGACCGCGCGTCCCGGCGCGGTGGTCCCGGACGTCATCATCTGGCCCGAAGGCGCCCTGCCGGCCTCGGCCAACCAGGTGTTCGCCCCCGGCTCGCCGGACGCCGCCGCCATCGCGCGGGCGGTGCAGCCCGGCCAGACCCTGATCCTCGGCCTCGGCCGGGGCGTGGCCGATCCGGCCGCGCCGGACGGCGCCCGCTATTACAACAGCCTGCTGGCCCTGACCGACGAGGGCGGGGAGGGGCTGAGGATCACCGCCGTCTATGACAAATACCGGCTGGTGCCGTTCGGCGAATTCCTGCCGGCCGGCGGCCTGCTCGGGGCGCTCGGGGTGCGCAGCCTGACCCATATGCCGCTGGATTTCAGCGCCGGGCCGCGGCCGGCGCCGATCGCCATTCCCGGCCTGCCGGGAGTCCAGCCGCTGATCTGCTACGAGAGCCTCTATCCCGGCTTCACCCCCGGCGGGGCGGATCGTCCGCGCTGGATCGTCAACATCTCCAACGACGCCTGGTTCGGGCGCACCTCGGGGCCGCTGCAGCACCTCAACCTCGCCAGCTATCGCGCCATCGAGACCGGTCTCCCGGTGGTCCGCTCGACCCCGACCGGGGTGTCGGCGATGATCGACCCCTGGGGCCGGGTGGTCGGCGACCAGAGGCTGGAGCCGGGCGAAAGCGGCGTCATCGACGCCCGCCTGCCGGCCCCGACGGCGGTGACCCTCTACGGCCGGTTCGGGGACCTGCTGTTCGGCCTCGGCCTGCTTGTGGCGCTCGCGCCGATGGTTGGATGGCGTCGGCTCATCGTCCGGGCACGACGCTGATTTAACCCCTTTGTGCAATTTTCCCGCGAGCGGAGAGGGGTTGAAGCGGTTACGCAACCCTCGGCTGCGGCGGAGCGCAAAACGGGGCGTTTTTCCGTGACAGCGGGCCCAAGCAGGCGCATTCAGGCCATGCGTCACCCATGAGAGGGCATAACGAACAATGGCCAGAGGCAAGGGCGAGGATGGACCTCATCCGGTTGACCGGCATGTCGGCCGGCGCGTGTGCGAGAAGCGGCTGGCGCTCGGTTATAACCAGAGCGACCTGGGCCGGGCTCTGGGCCTGACCTTTCAGCAGATCCAGAAATACGAGAAGGGCGCGAACCGGATTTCGGCCTCCAAGCTCTGGGACATCGCGCGCTTCTTCAAGGTCGACATCGGCTATTTCTTCGAGGGTCTGAGCGGCGCTCAGCTGGCGGGCATGGCCGAGGGCGGGGCCGCCTTCGAGCACGATTTCCCGGCCACCCGCTATACGATCGAGATCAGCCGCCTGGCCCCGCAGCTGTCGACCCGGCAGCAGAAGCTGGCGCTGGAGCTGATCCGCGACATGGCCGACCGCAAGGAGACCGACGAGGCCTGAGGCCCGTCGATCCGGCTATTCCGACGACGACGAGCGCCGCCGGCCGAAATCGGGCGCGGCCGCCTTCTGCTCCGCCCAATAGGCGGCGCCGTCGCGCGGCTTGAACATGGTCTTGGCCACGCCCTCGCGCGACACCACGGCGAAGGTGTTGGTCGAGGCCTGATACAGCAGCACGTCGCCGTTAGGCCGCTCGACCCGCTCCGTGTCCGCGGGCGGGCGCGTCGTGAAGGCCTGCACCCTGGCCAGATAGTCCTCGGCCGAGGCGGCCCCGAAGTCAGCGCCGTTGCGCGCGAACAGCCGCGCCGTCTTGGCGTCCAGCGTCTCGCGCCGGTTGACCGTCAGCACCGGTTTGGCCGGTTCAGAGGCCTCCGCCGCCGCGGCGGGCGCGCCGGCCGCCGAGGTCAGCACCGCCTCCGCCCCTTCGGCCGCCCGGTCCCGCGTCTCGACCGCCGAACCGCCGTTGCCACAAGCCGCCAGCAGGAGCAGCGCCAGCGCCGCCGCGGCCGTGTTGAGGTTCCTGTCAAT
>NZ_JAVHLH010000157.1 GCF_031082345.1 Brevundimonas sp.
CAGGGCGGCGCGGGCGGCGGTGACAGCCTCGGGCGTGATGGCGATGCGGCGCGGCGCGAAGCCGTCCAGCTTCACGCTCCAGTCGGCGACGGCGCCGCCGCCGCGCGCCTGCACGTCGTCGAGGATTTCGCGCACCACGTCGCTGACCCGGGTCTCCGCGCGGCGCGGGGGGCGGGCCAGGGCGTCGCGGCGCCCGGCGGCGTCGAGGGTGGTCCAGTCGATCAGCCGCATCACATCATCTTCTCGATCGGCAGGACGAGGATGGCCGAGGCCCCCGCGGCCTTGAGCTTCTCCAGCGTCTCCCAGAACACCGCCTCCTGGCAGACGGCGTGGACGGCGACGGCGTCGTCGCGGCCCGACAGGGGCATGACCGTGGGCGAGCCCGCGCCGGGCAGGATGGCGGTGATCTGGTCCAGCGCCGAGCGGGGGGCGTTGAGCATGACGTATTTGGCCCCCTGCGATGAGACCACCCCGGCCATGCGTTCGATGATGCTGTCGAGCAGGTGTTGCAGGGCGGGCTCGGGGGCGGCCGGCGAGCGGATCAGCACGGCCTGGCTTTCCAGCACGGTGTCGCGCGCGCCGAGGCCGTTGGCCTCGAGCGTGGCGCCGGTGGAGACCAGGTCGCAGATGGCCGAGGCCAGCTTTAGCCGGGGGGCGACCTCGACGGCGCCGCGCATGGTGACGATGTCGGCGCCGACGTTCCGCTCGTCGAGCCAGCGGCGCAGGATCCGGGGGTAGGAGGTGGCGATGCGCAGGCCCTCGAGCGAGGCCGGATTGTCATAGGCCAGGGTCGGCGGGACGGCGATCTTCAGGGTGCAGCGGCCGAAGCCGAGCGGCATGATCACCTCGGCGACGGGGCCGCCGTTGCGGGCCTCTTCCAGTACGTTCTCGCCGACGATGCCGAGGTCGCAGACGCCGTCGGCGACGAAGGTCGGGATGTCGTCGTCGCGCACCCGCAGCAGGTCGATCGGATAGTTCTCGACCCGGTAGAGCAGGTCGTTGGCGCCCTTGACCACGCGCAGACCGGCGTCGCGGACGAGGTCGAGGCTGCGGTCGGCCAGGCGGCCGGATTTCTGGACGGCGATACGCAGCCGCCCCTGAACAGTGCTCATGATTTCTACTCGGCTTTCAGGCGGTCCAGCACGAGGCGGTAGCCCTGGTGCGGCATTTCCTTGAGGAAGCGGGCGACCCGCACGACCGTGGTCGGGCTGGCCTGGGCCTCGGCGGCGATCTCGCGATACGACTTGCCGCCGGCGTCGAGCAGGCGGGCCACCTCCCAGCGCTCGGCGAAGGCGCGCAGTTCCGCCGGGGTGCAGAGGTCGGCGAGGAAGGCGTCGACCTCCTCTCGCGACTTCAGGGACAGCAGGGCGTCGTAAAGGGCGACGCGGCTGCGGGCCGTGGCGGCGGCGTTGCGGGGGAGGGTGTCGGTCATGCGTGTTCCACTATGCTGTAACGGTGGAACGGTCAAGAGGCGTCTCGTCGCCCCTCGACCCTCGCCGCTCGCCCCTCTATCTGCATCCCATGACCAAGGTTCTGATCATCGGCGCGGGGCATGCGGGGGGGACGGCGGCGGCCTTGCTGCGGCAGTACGGGCATGAGGGGCCGATCGTGCTGGCGGGCGAGGAGCCGGCGCCGCCGTATCAGCGACCGCCGCTGTCAAAGGCGTGGCTGAAGGGCGAGGCCGATCTGGAGGCGCTGCTGCTGAGGCCGGAGGTCTTCTACAAAGAGCATGGGATCGAGCTGCGGCTCGGCCTGACCGCGACGGCGATCGACGCGTCGGCGAAGACGGTGAGCTTCGCCGACGGGACGGTCGAGCCGTATGACGCCCTGATCCTGGCGACCGGCTCGACTGCGCGAAAGCTGACGATCCCGGGCGCGGATCGGCCGGACCTGCTGGAGCTGCGGACGCTGGCGGATGCGGAGCGGCTGAAGGCGGCGCTGGGGCCTGGCCGGCGGCTGGCGGTGGTCGGCGGCGGCTATGTCGGGCTGGAGGCGGCGGCCTCGGCGCGGGCGCTGGGAGCCGGGGCGGTCATCATCGAGCGGATGGACCGGGTGTTGGCCCGGGTGGCCTCGCGGACGCTGTCGGACTTCTTCACCCGCTATCATCGGGAGCACGGCGTCGAGGTGCTGACCTCGGCCGAGGTGACGGCCTTCGAGGCCGGCGGGGTGCGGCTGGGCGACGGACGGCTGATCGAGGCCGACGCGGTGCTGGTCGGCGTCGGGGCGGCGGCCTGCGACCAGCTGGCGGCCGGCGCGGGCCTGGTCCGGGAGAACGGCGTGGTCGTCGACGAGACGGCGCGCACATCGGACCCGGCCATCTGGGCCATCGGCGACGTGACCTTCCGGCCCATTCCGGCGCACGGCGGGCGGATGCAGCGGCTGGAGAGCGTGCCGAACGCGCTGGAGCAGGCCAAACAGGCGGCGGCGGCGATCACGGGACGGCCCGCGCCGACGCCCGAGGTTCCGTGGTTCTGGTCCGATCAGTACGACGTCAAGCTGCAGATCGCCGGCCTGCCCGAGGGCGCGGACCGGCAGGTGCTGCGCGGCGATCCGGAGGCGGCGGGGTTCGCGGTGTTCCATCTGGCCGGCGACCGGGTCGTCTGCGTCGAGGCGGTCAACGCCCCGGCCGAGTTCATGGCGGGCCGTCAGATGATCGGCCGGGCCACGCCGGTGGACGCGGGCCGGCTGGCCGACCCGGCCGTGTCGATGAAGGCGGTCGCGGCGGGGTGAGGCCGCTCAGGCGGCGACGACGGCCGCCTTGCGCGCCGGCCCGTCCAGCCGCTCGAGCAGGGCCGCGAAGGAGACCGGGCGGCCGATCAGATAGCCTTGGGCCATGTCGCAGCCCATGCCGCGCAGCAGCGCCAGCGCCGTGGGCGTTTCGACCCCCTCGGCGGTGACCTTCATGCCGAGGCCGTGGGCCAGATCGATGGTCGACTTGACCAGCAGGGCGTCGCGGGCCGAGTCGTCGAGGCCGAGGATGAAGCTCTTGTCGATCTTCAACTCGTCGGCGCGGATCTGCTTCAGATAGGTCAGGGACGACAGGCCCGAGCCGTAGTCGTCCAGCGATACCGAAATCCCGGCCTCGGCGAACCGGTCGAGGATGTGCAGGGCGACTTCGGGATTGCGGAACACGGCGGTCTCGGTGATCTCGAAGCACAGCCGCGCCCCGGAGGCCTCGACGGCCAAGAGGGCGAAATCGGCGAAGCTCTCGTCGGACAACAGGCGGCCGGAGACATTGACCGACACCATCAGATCGTGGCCGGCCTGGCGGAGCGCGGCCTGGTCGTGGATGGCCTGGTGGATGACCCATTCGGTGAGCGGCCGGATGTGGCCGGTCTCTTCGGCCATGGCCACGAACAGGTCGGGCGAGACGCAGCCGCGTCGCGGGTGGGTCCAGCGCGCCAGGGCCTCGACGGCCCGGACGCCTGCGGCGCGGAAATCGTATTTGGGCTGGTAGTTCAGCGAGAATTCGCCGTTGTCGAGCGCGGCCATCAGTTCGCTGATCAGCGACAGATTGCCGGCGGGGTCGCCATAGCGGAGGACGTCGAAGGCCATGGCCCGGCGATGGGCGGCGCGGGCCTGGTCGACGGCGATGGCGGCGCGGTCGACGGGAGAGGCGACGTTGCGGTTGGCCTGTCCGGTGCGGGCGACGCCGGCGGTCAGGACGATATCGACCGGGGCCCCGTTGAGGATCACCGGGGCCTGGGCCGCCTCGCAGAGCCGCGCGGCGGCCTCGACGGCCTGTTCGTCATCCCCGGCGTGGAGGACCAGGCCCAGAACGCCGGCCCCGACCCGGGCGACGGAGCCCTTGCCGGTCAGGCCGGAAAGTCGGCGGCCCACCATGGTCAGCAAGGCGGCCATGGAATCGTAGCCGATGGCGTTGCGCAGCACTTCGAAGCGGTCAATGCCGAACAGGACGACGTAGACCGGCTGTTCCCCGGCGGCGAGGCGCTCCAGCGACAGGCGGTTGCCGAGCCCGGTCTCCTGATCGTGGAGGGCCATGTGGGTCAGCCGCGCGTCGTGGTCGAGCGGGTTCGTCCGGCCGGAGACCGGCGAAAGCAGCGCCGACAGGTACGCGAACGGACTGCGCATCCTTCAGCGTCTAACGCACCCGGATGAAGCGGGCGTAAACCCCGGCGATCAGCGCGCGCCTTCGGACAACATGGCGGCGAAGGCGGGGGTGACGGTCTCGATCAGGCCGGCCTCGCCGCGGATGACGAAGGCGGCGGCGATGTTCATGGCTTCGGCGAAGGCGGGCCCTTCGTCGGGTCCCATGATGATCAGGGCGGTGGCCATGGCGTCGGCGTACATGGCCGTGTCGGCGAGCACGGTGACCGAGGCGACGCCGTTGTTGACCGGTCGGCCGGTGCGGCCGTCGATCATGTGGCTGTAGGTCTGGCCATAGACCTCGTAATTGCGGACCCAGTCGCCCGAGGTGGCGACGGCCATGTCGAACAGGGCGGCGACGGTGCGGGGCGCCGGCGTTCCAGGCGCCTGCTGCAGCTCGACCCACCACGGCCGGGCGTCGGGCTTGACCCCGGCGCCCCGCAGCTCGCCGCCGATCTCGACCAGATGGTGGGTCGCGCCCATGGCGGTGAGACGCTCCGACACCTTGTCGACCGCGTGGCCCCTGGCGATGCCTGACATGTCCAGCTTGACCCCGCCCAGCTGCTGCACCGCGCGGGCGTCGCGGTTGAGCCGCAGGCGGCCCCAGCCGCTGAGGGCGCGGGCGGTGGCGATCTCGTCCTCGAAGGGGATGGTGTGAGCCTTGCCGAAGGCGTCGAGCGGGCGCGGGCCGGGCGGGCCGAATCCCCAGAGATCGACGAGGGCGCCCAGGGTCGGGTCAACCGCGCCGTTGGTGTCGTCGGCGAGGTCGAGCGCGGCGTTCAGCAGCGCCCAGAAGGGCTCGGACACGGCCCAGAAGCCGGGCGGGGCGGCGTTGAGACGCGAGAGCTCGGACCGCGACTCCCAATGGCTGAACAGGAGGATGATCCGGGCCAGAACCTCCTCGATGGCCGACTGAAAGGCGGCCCGGTCGAGCCCCGGCGGGGGAACCAGACGAACCGCCCAGGTCGTGTCCATGGTCTCGCCGGCGAAGTCCCAGATCAGGTCCGAATCCGGGCGCGAGGGTGTCCGGCCGTGGACGGGGATCAGGACGCGATTGCCTGCGCGCGGACCGCCCTGGCCGATCTGGACGGGCGGCGGAGCGGAGCGATGGGGGGCGGAGGGGCGGTCGGTCAGGGCAGGACTTTCATGGCGGGCGTGGCGGCGTCGACCGCCAACGGCTTGTGCTGAAGTTGCGACGGTTTGCAAGAGCGTCAGCGCGACAGCCTGACCCCGAGACCGAGAGTTCGCGGCGGGCCGAAGCCGGCGACGCCCGGGCCGGTCTCGGCCACCTCGACCTCGGCGTCGAACAGATTGTGGACGGCTATCCAGACGGCGGCGGAGGGGGTGAGGCTCCAGTCGGCGCGAAGATCGACCGTGGCGGCGGCGTCCAGCACCCGGCTGTTGAGATCGTCGTCGAAACGGCGGCTCTCCCAGCGCAGGTCGGCGGCGAGCGCCAGCCGGTCCAGCGGCCGCCAGTCCAGTCCGGCGACGGCGCTCCAGATCGGGGCCTGGGCCGGGCGCAGGCCGGTCAGTTGCGGGGCCGCGGCGCCGCCGTCGACGCGGGCGTCGGTGGCGGAGAGGGCGGCGCGGAGCGACAGGGCGGCAGTCAGGTCGAGGCGGCCGTCGACCTCCAGCCCGGTCGCCTCGATGGTCCCGGCGTTCATCCGCTGGCGCAGAACGCCGCCCGCGGGGACGAAGCCGGCCCGCGGGAAGGTCCCGGGGCCCTCGCCGACGGTGACGTTGACGATGGCGTCCTCGATCCGGTTCCAGAACGCGGTCGCGGTCAGAGAGGCGCCGTCGCCGGTCCAGGCCCAGCCGGCCTCGCCGCCCGTCAGTCGCTCGGGCTCCAGGGCGGCGTTGGCTTCGGTCAGGTCGTTGCCGACGCGGAACGGGCGGTGCAGTTCGTTGAGGGTGGCGGGGCGGAAGCCGCTGTAGGCAGCGAGGCGCAGGGCCTGCCCGCCGCCGATCTCGCGGCGGGCGGCGACACGCGCGCTGACCACCTCGCCCGATCGGTCGGGATCGGCCTCGTCGAGCGTCGGCAGGCCGGTGGCCAGGTCGCGTTCGAGCCGGCGGCCGTCGCTGTTCGACCATGCGTCGTAACGGAGGCCCCCGGCGACGAGCCATGGGCCACTGGTCCAGGCTCCCTCCGCATAGAGGCCCGCGACCGAATTCTCCCCGCCGGCGACGCGGCTGCGCGTGAAGCCGGCGCCGAGATTGCGGAAGCGTTCGCGGGTCTCGCCCTCGTTGAAGCGGGCGTCGGCGCCCAGCTCCCATTCGATGCGGGCGACGCCGCTGACGATGACCCGGCGCAGGGCGGCGTTGGCGCCCCAGCCGGTGGCGGGGGTCTCGTCCTGGGAGGCGGCCGGACGGGCCGAGGACCGGTCGTCGGCGACGGCCACGAAGCTGTTCGACAGGTCGCTCTCGCGCCGCCAGGCCTGGAGTCGCCAGCCGGGACGGTCGGCGCGCGGCTGGACGGCGGCGGTGGCCGACAGGACGTTCCCGCTGGCGCTGGCGCGGCTGTTCTCGACGCCCGAACCGCGCTCCTCCTCGAAGGCGGCGGCGCGCACCGAGAGTGCGGCCTCGCCGAGCGGAATATCGGCACGCAGAGCGGCGGCGCGGACCTCCAGATCCAGCGGCGTGTCGGCGGCGCCGGCGTCCGGACCGCGCACGGGGACGTAGCCGTCACTGGTCTCGTAGAGGCCGGAGGCGACGAGGCGGACCGGGCCGATATCCGTCGCCCCGGAGGCGCCGAGGCGGACGCCGCCCCGTTCGGAGATCGAGGCGTCGAGCGCCCCGCCGGCGC
>NZ_JAVHLH010000158.1 GCF_031082345.1 Brevundimonas sp.
CCCGCTTGTCGGCGTATTTCGCGACGAGGGCTTTCACCATCTCGTTGCGGTTCACGGCGCTCTTCTTAGCCATTGTGCTCTATCCCTTCCCGCTCAGTTCACGAACGGGAACTTGAACTCGGTGAGGAGGGCCTTGGCCTCCTCATCGGTCTTGGCCGTGGTGCAGACGATGATGTCCATGCCCCACATCTGGTCGATCTGGTCGTAGTTGATCTCGGGGAACACGATGTGCTCCTTCAGACCGGTGGCGTAGTTGCCGCGACCGTCGAATGAGGTGCCCTTGAGGCCCCGGAAGTCCTTCACCCGCGGCAGCGCGATGGTGATCAGACGGTCCAGGAACTCATACATCTGGTCGCCGCGAAGGGTGACCTTGCCGCCGACCACCATGCCCTCGCGCAGCTTGAAGCCGGCGATGGAGTTGCGGGCCTTGGTCGGCACGGGCTTCTGGCCGGCGATGGCGGCGAGATCCTTGAGGGCCGCGGTGGCCTTCTTGGAGTCGGCCACGGCTTCGCCGATGCCCATGTTCAGGACGATCTTGTCCAGCTTGGGCACCTGCATCGGGTTGGTGTAACCGAATTTCTCGGTCATCACCGCGCGGATGCGGGCCTGATACTCGTCCTTCAGACGAGGCGTGTACTTGGTGTCGGCCATCAGATGACGTCTCCCGTCGTCTTGGCGAAGCGGACCTTCTTGTCCCCGTCGATCTTGAAGCCGACGCGGGTGGCCTTGCCGTTGGCGTCGGCGATCGCGACGTTCGACAGGTGAAGCGACGCTTCCTTGTTCTTGATGCCGCCCTGGGGGTCGGCCTGGGTCGGGCGGGTGTGGCGCTGGACCATGTTGATCCCCTGCACCAGGACGCGGTTGGTCGTCGGGAGCACTTTCGTGACCTTGCCCGTACGGCCCTTGTCCTTGCCGGTCAGGATGACGACGTTGTCGCCGGTTTTGATCTTGGCGGCCATGACTACAGGACCTCCGGAGCCAGCGAGATGATCTTCATGTGGTTCTTGGCGCGCAGTTCGCGGGGAACCGGGCCGAAGATCCGCGTGCCGACGGGCTCGTTCTGCTTGTTGACGATGACGGCGGCCGACTTGTCGAAACGAATGACCGAGCCGTCCTTGCGCATGATGTCCTTGGCGGTGCGCACGACGATGGCGCGCACGACGTCGCCCTTCTTCACGCGGCCGCGGGGAATGGCTTCCTTGACGGAAGCGACGATCGTGTCGCCCACCGAGGCGTAGCGGCGCTTGGAGCCGCCCAACACCTTGATGCACATGACCCGGCGAGCACCCGAATTATCGGCTACCTCCAGGTTAGTTTGCATCTGGATCATGGGATCCGATCCTTCTGGTTACGAGGCCGAGGCGGTGGAAAGAACTTCCCAACGCTTCAGCTTGGACTTCGGGGCGCACTCGACGATGCGGGCCAGGTCACCGACCTTGAGGGCGTTCGCTTCGTCGTGGGCGTGATACTTCTTGGACAGACGGACGGTCTTTTTGAGGACGGGGTGCAGCAGCGTGCGCTCCACCTTCACCACGACGGTCTTGTCGCCCTTGTCGGAGACGACCACGCCTTCGAGAATACGTTTCGGCATCGGTGTCTCCTTAACCCGCCGCGCGGTTCGCACGCAGAAGCGTGGAAATACGGGCGATGTCCTTGCGCACTTCCGAGACGCGATGGGTCTTTTCCATCTGGCCGGTGGCGGCCTGGAAGCGCAGGTTGAACTGTTCCTTCTTGAGCTTCAGCAGCTCGTCGGACAGCTGGTCGGGCGTCTGGGCCCGAAGGTCGGCGATCTTGGTCATGCGCCTACGTGCTCCACGTGCGAGACGCCGGCGTCGAGGCGGGTGACCACCTTCGTACGGACCGGCAGCTTGGCGGCGCCAAGACGCAGGGCCTCGCGGGCGATGTCGTCCGGCACGCCGTCGATTTCGAACAGGATGCGGCCCGGGTGGCAGCGCGCGGCCCAATGGTCCACGGCGCCCTTGCCCTTGCCCATCCGGACTTCGGCCGGCTTGCCCGTGACGGGCAGGTCGGGGAAGACGCGGATCCAGACGCGGCCCTGACGCTTCATCTGGCGGGTGATCGCGCGGCGAGCCGCCTCGATCTGACGCGCGGTGATGCGTTCCGGCTCCACCGTCTTCAGGCCATAGGACCCGAAGTTCAGCGAGAAGCCGCCCTTGGCGGCGCCATGGATACGGCCCTTGAAGGCCTTGCGATACTTGGTCTTTTTCGGTTGCAGCATGACTTAGCCCTCACGCCCGCGACGCTGACCGCGATCGTTGCGGCCGCCGCGATCACCGCCGCGGCCTTCGTTCGAAGAAGGACCCGAAGCCTCGATCGCCCAGCGCTTGTCCTGCGCCATCGGATCGTGCTCGAGGACCTCGCCCTTGAAGACCCACACCTTCACACCGATGATGCCGTAGGTCGTCTTGGCCTGGATGAAGCCGTAGTCGATGTCGGCGCGCAGGGTGTGCAGCGGCACGCGGCCTTCGCGATACCATTCCATCCGCGCGATTTCCGCGCCGCCGAGGCGGCCCGAAACGTTGATGCGGACGCCCTTGGCGCCGAGGCGCATGGCGGACTGCATCGCGCGCTTCATGGCGCGGCGGAAGGCGATACGGCGTTCCAGCTGCTGGGCGATGTTCTCGGCGATCAGCTGGGCGTCGGTCTCGGGCTTGCGGACCTCGACGATGTTCAGGTGAACCTCGCCCTCGGTCTGGGCCGCGATGTCCTTGCGCAGCTTCTCGATGTCGGCGCCCTTCTTGCCGATCACGACGCCCGGGCGGGCGGCGTAGATCGTCACGCGGCACTTCTTGTGCGGACGCTCGATGATGATGCGCGACACGCCGGCGGCGTTGAGGCGTTCCTTCAGCCACGTGCGCAGCTTCAGATCCTGGTGCAGCAGCTTGGCGTAGTCGGCGCCGCCGGCGAACCAGCGGCTGTCCCACGTACGGTTGACGCCAAGGCGCAGACCGATCGGATTTACTTTCTGACCCATCAGGCGGCCTCACCGGCTTCGCGGACCACGATGGTGATCTCCGCGAAAGGTTTCAGGATGCGCGACGAGCGGCCACGAGCGCGGCTCGCGAAACGCTTCATCACCAGGTTCTTGCCCACGAAGGCCTCGGCGACGACGAGGTTGTCGATGTCGAGGTTGTGGTTGTTCTCGGCGTTCGAAACCGCCGAATACAGGACCTTGCGAACGTCGGTGGCGATGCGCTTGCGGCTGAATTCCAGCTCGTTCAGCGCTTTTTGCACCGGCAGGCCGCGGATCGACTGGGCGACCAGGTTCAGCTTCTGAGGGCTGATCCGGACATTCACCAGCTTGGCGCGGGCTTCGGTCGGGGCGACCCGACGGGGGTTTTTGGTCTGGGCCATCAGTTATTTCCTTTTGGCCTTCTTGTCCGCCGCGTGCCCGGGGAACGACCGGGTCGGGGCGAACTCGCCGAGCTTCATGCCGACCATCTCTTCGGAGACCGACACCGGCACATGCTTCTGGCCGTTGTGGACGCCGAACGTCAGGCCGACGAACTGCGGCAGGATGGTGGAGCGGCGCGACCACGTCTTGATCACGTCCTTGCGGCCCGACGTCTGAACGGCGTCGGCCTTCTTGAGCAGATACCCGTCGACAAACGGGCCTTTCCAGGAGGAGCGGGCCATCTTTAGCGAGCCTTCTTAACGTGGCGGGTACGGATGATGAACTTGTCCGTAGCCTTGTTCTTGCGGGTGCGGGTGCCCTTGGTGTCCTTGCCCCACGGCGTAACCGGGGTGCGACCGCCAGAGGTCCGGCCTTCACCACCACCGTGCGGGTGGTCGATCGGGTTCATGGCCACGCCGCGAACGTGCGGACGCCAGCCCATGTGACGAACGCGACCGGCCTTGCCGAGGTTCTGGTTCATGTGGTCGGGGTTCGAAACCGCGCCCACCGTGGCCATGCAGCCGTCCAGCACCATGCGAAGCTCGCCCGAGCCGAGGCGGATCTGGGCGTAGCCCTGATCGCGACCGACCAGCTGGGCGTAGGCGCCGGCCGAACGGGCCAGCTGGGCGCCCTTGCCCGGCTTCATCTCGATGTTGTGGATGATCGTACCCACGGGCATCGAGCGCAGCGGCATGGCGTTGCCCGGCTTCACGTCGACCTTCTCGCCGGCCACGACCGTGTCGCCCGCCTTCAGGCGTTGCGGCGCGATGATGTAGGCCTTTTCGCCGTCCTCATAGACGACGAGGGCGATGAAGGCGGTCCGGTTCGGATCGTATTCCAGGCGCTCGACGGTCGCCGAGGCGAACTTGCGGCGCTTGAAGTCGATCTTGCGGTACAGCGTCTTGGCGCCGCCGCCGCGGAAGCGGACGGCGATACGACCACCGGCGCCGCGACCGCCCGACTTGGTCAGGCCTTCGGTCAGCGACTTCTCGGGGCGTCCTTTATGGAGCTCCGAACGGTCGATCAGCACCAGGGCGCGGCGGCCCGGCGACGTCGGATTGTAGGTTTTCAAGGCCATCTGATCAGAGCCCCGTGGTGACGTCGATCGACTGGCCTTCGGCCAGCGTCACGATCGCTTTTTTGATGTCGACCCGACGGCCCATGATGCCGCGGAAACGCTTGGTCTTGCCCTTCTGGACGAGGGTGTTGACCTTCAGGACGTTGACCTTGAACAGGCTCTCGACCGCCGCGGCGATCTCGTCCTTGGTCGAGGTCCCCGCAACGCGGAAGACGACCTTGTTCTGCTCCGACAGGATCGTGGCCTTTTCCGTGATGATCGGAGCCAGGATGGTGTCGTAGTGTTTGGCGGTGGGTTGAGCGCCGGCCATTACGCGGCTCCCTTCACGGCTTGCGACCGGGCCACTTCGCTGCGCGAGGGCTTGTAGTCGGCGTAGGTGGCTTCGATGGCCTCGAGGGCCGCCTTGGTCAGCACCAGCTTGTCCGCGCGCAGGATGTCGTAAACGTTCAGGCCGGCGTTCGGCAGGACGTTCACCATCGGGATGTTGCGGGCGGCCAGGCCGAAGTTCGTATCGACTTCCGGACCGGCGATGATCAGCGTCTTCGTCCAGCCCAGCTTGCCGAGGGTTTCGCGCAGACCGGCGGTCTTGGCGTCCTTCAGCGAGATGCTGTCGACGACGACCAGGTCACCGGCGACGACCTTGGAGGACAGCGCATGGCGGAGGGCCAGGGCGCGGACCTTCTTGGGCAGCGAGAAGCCGTGATCGCGGACGATCGGGCCGAAGGCGCGCGAACCACCGACGAACTGCGGGGCGCGACGCGAACCGTGACGGGCGCCGCCGGTTCCCTTCTGCTTGTACATCTTCTTGCCGGTGCGAGAGTTCTCGTTCCGGGTCTGGACCTTGTGGGT
This sequence comes from Brevundimonas sp., assembly GCF_031082345.1. Classification (GTDB taxonomy): domain Bacteria; phylum Pseudomonadota; class Alphaproteobacteria; order Caulobacterales; family Caulobacteraceae; genus Brevundimonas. Next base: position 5,343 of record NZ_JAVHLH010000158.1, read on the forward strand.
GCCGGCGCGGCGCTTGGCCAGTTGCCAGTTGACGTAACGGGCCAGGATGTCGCCGCGGATGTCGGTGATGCCGAAAACGGCGTCCGACAGTTCGACGTCACCGGCGGCCTTGCCGTCGAGTTTGATGACCGAGAGTTTCATTACGCTTCACCGCCTTCGGTGGTCTCGACCGCGGCAACCTCTTCAGCCGGCGTTTCCGCGGCGGGTTGCTCGGCCGAAGCCTTGGCGTTCGACTTGACGCCGCCCGGGAAGGGGGCGTCGGCCGGACGGGCCTTCTTGATGGAGTCGCGGATCTTGACCCAGGTGCCCTCGTGACCGGGGACGGCGCCCTTGATCATGATCAGGCCGCGTTCGACGTCGACGCGGAACACGGTCAGGTTCTGGGTGGTGACGACTTCCTCACCGAGGTGGCCGGCCATCTTCTTGCCCGGGAAGGTGCGACCCGGATCCTGACGGTTGCCGGTCGAGCCGTGCGAACGGTGCGAGACCGAGACGCCGTGCGTGGCGCGAAGGCCGCCGAAGTTCCAGCGCTTCATGGCGCCGGCGAAGCCCTTGCCGATGGTCTTGGCCTGGACGTCGACCTTCTGGCCCGCGACGAAGTGGTCGGCCGAGAACTCGGCGCCCACGTCGAGCATGGCGTCCGCATCAATGCGGAACTCGGTGACATAGGCCTTGGGCTCCACCTGCAGCTTCGCGAAGGATTCCCGCTGAGCCTTGTTGGTCCTCTTGGCCTTCTTGCTGCCAGCGCCCAGCTGGAGAGCGACGTAGCCGTCACGCTCCTGGGTACGTTGGCCGACGACCTGGCAGCCGTCTAGCTGAAGCACAGTGACCGGAACGTGCGCGCCGTCATCGGCGAACACGCGGGTCATGCCCAGCTTCTTGGCGATCACGCCCGTGCGCATCGGATCCCGCCTCTTTCTTCTTTAAATCTTGATCTCGACGTCCACGCCGGCGGACAGGTCGAGCTTCATGAGCGCGTCCACGGTCTGCGGAGTGGGGTCGACGATGTCGAGGACACGCTTGTGCGTGCGGATTTCAAACTGCTCGCGCGACTTCTTGTCGACGTGCGGCGAGCGGTTCACGGTGAACTTTTCGATCAGGGTCGGCAGCGGGATCGGACCACGAACGGTCGCGCCCGTGCGCTTGGCGGTGTTGACGATCTCGCGCGTCGAAAAGTCGAGGACGCGGTGATCGAAGGCCTTGAGCCTGATGCGGATGCTTTGATCCATATCGGTAGCTATTCCCAAGCAGGCGAACCTGCGTCCCTGTGAACCATTTCAAAGACCGGAGTCTTCAGGCCGCGAAGGCCTTCAGAGTACGCACGTCCGCAAAAACGATCGGCCCACGCAGTCTCCCGCGAAGGCCGTTGAAGTCCTGGGTCACTGCAAAGAACAGGGTCTCAGGTCGTTCCTGCGGACCGCGTCTGCACCCCATACTCAAAGCGAGGTGCACAGCCGGTCCAACAAGAGTGGGGGCTTATGCAGATCGATTCCGCTTCCGTCAAGCGGCGAAACCGTGGCGA
>NZ_JAVHLH010000159.1 GCF_031082345.1 Brevundimonas sp.
GCCGACCAGCAGGGTCAGCTCGACCCGGGGCAGTTCTGCGAGCAGGCCGGGCCGCCACAGTTCGGCGCAGCGGCGCGGGGGCGGATAGTCGCCGCCCTTCGGCGCCGTGCCGGGGTAGCAGAAGGCCTGGGCGGCGACGCCGAGGCGGCGGTCGGCGTAGAAGGTCTGGTCGTCCACGCCGAGCCAGTCGCGCAGGCGGTCGCCGGAGGGATCGGTGAACGGCAGGCCGCTTTCATGCACGCGGCGTCCCGGGGCCTGGCCGCAGATCAGCAGCCGGGTCTCGGGAAAGACATGCACCACCGGGCGCGGCGTGTGCGGCAACTGGCCGAGGCAGGCCCGGCAGGCGCGGATGTCGGCGAGGACCTGGTCGAGACTCACGCTTCTCCCTCCCCGTCCCGGGGAGGGTGGCTGAGCCGCAGGCGAAGCCGGATGGGGGCGGCGGACGGGTCGGACAGCCGTCCCCACCCTGTCAGCGCGCTGCGCTGACATCCCTCCCCGGGGCGGGGAGGGAGAGCCTCAGTCCTCATCGTTCTCCGGCGCCGGCGGCAGGGCCGCGAGGGCGGCGGCGGTCTCGGCCTCGGTCGGAAGGCGCAGGCGGATCACGCCCTTGAAGGCGTTGGGATCGACCGGCTTGCCCTTCTTGGTGATGGTCAGTTTGCCCTGACGCATCAGGCCCAGGGCGCAGTGCCGCACCTTGGGCAGCATGCGCTGCCACTGCTCCGGCTGAAGCTCCTTGGCCACGTCGGCCGGTTCGATGCTCTTGCCGCCGACGCCCTTGGGGTCGGCCTTCGCCAATTTTTCGAAGATGGCGGTTTCGATGGGGTCGCTCATCGCGCCTATATGCTGCATTGCGAGAGCGATAGTAAGGCGGAGCGCGAGCAATGGTTCAGAAGGTCACCGTAACCGAGGGCGAGTTCGCCGGCTGGCAGATGTACGACCTGCACGGCACCTTCGATCAGGTGGTGGGGCCGTTCTACTTCAGGCCGGACGCCGACGGGCGGATGCGCTGCGCCTTCCGGGCCGAGCCGAAGCATATGAACGCCGGCGACCGGATGCATGGCGGCTGTCTGATGACCTTCGCCGACATCGCCCTGTTCCAGACCGCCTACCAGGAGATGGAGGGCGCGTCGGGGGTGACGGTGTCGCTGGATTCCACCTTCATCGACGGGGCCTATGTCGGCGAACTGGTCGAGGCCACGGGCGAGGTGGTGCGGGCCGGCAAGAGCCTGATCTTCGTGCGCGGCCAGATCAACGCCGGCGAGCGCATCCTGATGACCTTCTCGGGCGTGATCCGGAAATTCCAGCAGCGGGGCTGAGCCTCAGCCGTCGATGATGTCCTGGAGGATGGCCGCCATGCGCTGTTCCATGGCCGCGCACTGTTCGGGGGTGAGGGCGTCGATGCACAGCTCGCTGCCGATCGAGACCCCCATCATGATGCCGGCGGCCAGCCGCGCGCGTACGGGGGCATCGGGGCCGCCCAGCCACTGCTCGAAGGGGCCGAAGAAGCAGTCCTGACCGTTGCGCTGAATGAGCTCCGCGGCCTTGGTGGAGCCGATGGAGCGAAGCATGATCAGCATGTGCTCCAGTTTGCCGGCTTCGCGCTCCTTGTAGATGGCTTCGCGGGCCATGCGCTGTCCGAAGTCGGAACGATCGCCCTCGATGATCCGCGTCTTGTCGCCGGATGCATTGAGCACGGCGATGAACAGGTCTTCCTTGGAGCCGAAATAGCGGGACACCAGCGCCGCATCGACGCCGACGTCGCCGGCGATATCGCGCATGCCGACGTCGTCGTAGCTTTCGCGCGAGAAACGGTTTGTCGCCGCCTTCAGGATCGCCGCCCGGGTGGCCTCGGCGTTACGGGGTCGCGGCGCGACATGGCAAAACAATTCGTGATCTCCGGTATGGCCCCACAGGCTATATGGCTTTGTCATCGACTGTTGACAAGCGCGGCGGGCTTCACCATTAAGTCACCGGGCGTTGACTAGCGGCCTCCTCCCCCGATCGCCGCCGTCGACAAAGACAGGGATTCTTCTCCCTACGGAGACCAACACACATGCGCACGGTGAAGATCGTGGCCGCGTCCGCCCTCATGGCGGCCGCGCTCTATGGCTGTTCCTCGAGGAGCGAGGCGCAGGCCCCGCCGGCGCCGTCCGTGACGGTCGCCGTTCCGCTGGTGCAGGCGGTTCAGGACTGGGACGAGTTCACGGGACGGTTCGAGGCGACCCAGTCGGTCGAGGTGCGGGCGCGCGTCGGCGGCTACATCTCGGGCGTCCACTTCCGCGACGGCGACTATGTGCGCCGCGGCCAGCTGCTGTTCACCCTGGACCCCCGTCCGGCCCAGGCCGCGCTGGCCTCGGCCCGCGCGCAACTGTCGCAGGCGCAGGCCCAGCTGACTCTCGCGCAGAGCGAGCTGGAGCGAGCCGAGACCCTGCTCGAATCGCAGGCGGTCTCACAGGCCGAGGTCGACACCCGCCGTGGCGCCCTGCAGACGGCCCAGGCGGCCATCGCGGCCGCCAACGCCAATGTGCGGACGCGGCAGCTGGATCTCGAATTCACCCGCGTCACCGCGCCGATCTCCGGCCGGGTGTCGGACCGCCGGGTCGATGCGGGCAACCTCGTGGCCGGCGGATCGTCCGCCGCGGACGTGCTGACCACGGTGGTCTCCAGCGCGCCGATCCATTTCGTCTTCGACGGCTCCGAAGCCGTGCTGCTGAAGTACCAGCGGCAGGCCCGCCAGGGCGCCGCGCCGATCCAGGTGCGCCTGCAGGATGAAACCGGTTTCAGCCGGTCGGGCACGCTCGACTTCACCGACAACGCCGTGGACACCTCGTCGGGGGTGATCCGCTTGCGGGCGCTGATCCCCAACGCCGACGGCTTCCTCAAGCCCGGCATGTTCGGCCAGGCGCGTCTGGCCGGGGCCGGGACCTATGACGCCATGCTGGTGCCCGACGCGGCCATCGCCACCGATCAGGCGCGGCGCATCGTCTATGTCGTCGCCGCCGACGGCTCGGTGGCGCCCAAGCCGGTCCAGCTGGGCCCCCTGGTGGACGGCCTGCGGGTCATCCGCGGCGGGCTCGAGCGGACCGACCGGGTCATCATCAACGGCGTCCAGCGCATCCAGCAGCCGGGGATGAAGGTGCAGGCCCGCAACGGCCAGATCCGCCCCGTCGCCCGCGAGGCCCAGGTTCCCGTGACCACGGCCGCGCCGGCCTCGACCGCCACCTTCGCCAACAGCCTGTCATCGGGCGACTGAGCCGGACATGAACATCTCACGCTTCTTCATCGACCGGCCGATCTTCGCGGCCGTGATCTCGGTGTTCATCACGCTGCTCGGCGTGTTCGCCTATCCGCTGCTGCCGCTGTCGCAGTATCCGGAGATCGCCCCGCCGACGATCGCGGTCACGGCCGTCTATCCGGGAGCCTCGGCCGAGACCATGGCCGAGACCGTGGCCGCGCCCATCGAACAGGAGGTCAACGGCGTCGAGCGCATGCTCTACATCTCGTCGTCCTCGACCTCGGACGGGGTGGCGACGATCACCGTCACCTTCGAGCCGGGGACGGACCTCGATTCGGCGCAGGTGCTGGTCCAGAACCGGGTCGCCCTGGCCGAGCCGCGCCTGCCGGAACCGGTGCGCCAGATCGGCGTGACGGTGAACAAGCAGCAGCAGGACTTCCTGCTCATCGTCGGCCTGACCTCGCCCGACCGCAGCCTGGCCAACGACTATATCGGCAACTACGCCAACTCGACCCTGCGCGACCGCTTCCTGCGCCTCGACGGCGTCGGCGCGGTGCAGGTGTTCGGCGGCGGCAACTATTCGATGCGGGTCTGGATCGACCCGAACAAGGCGGCCGCGCGCAACCTGACCGCCCAGGAGATCGTCGGCGCGCTGCGGGGGCAGAACACCTCGGCCGCCGCCGGCGCCATCGGCCAGCCGCCCTTCCCCACCAACGCCGCGGCCTTCCAGCTGCCGGTGCAGGTGCAGTCGCGCCTGAGCGACCCGGACGAGTTCGGCGACATCGTCATCAAGACCGACGCCCAGGGCCGGACAACCCGGGTGCGCGACGTCGCGCGCGTCGAGCTGGGCTCCCAGGACTACGGCATCCGCGGCTATTTCGACGGCCACCCGGGCGTCGCCCTCGCCATCCAGCAGCAACCCGGCGCCAATGCGCTGGAGACCGCCGACCGGGTCATGGCCGAGATCGAGGCCGCCCGCGCCGAACTGCCGCCCGGCATGGAGATTTCCGTACCCTACAACCCGACCGAATTCGTCGCCGAGTCGGTGGAGGCGGTGCAGCACACCGTGTTCGAGGCGATGATCCTGGTGGTGCTGGTGGTCATCGTCTTCCTGCAGACCTGGCGCGCCGCCATCATCCCGATCGTGGCCATCCCCGTGTCGCTGGTCGGAACCTTCGCGGTGCTGCTGGGACTGGGCTATTCGATCAATTCGCTGTCGCTGTTCGGCCTCGTGCTGGCCATCGGCATCGTGGTCGACGACGCTATCGTCGTGGTCGAGAACGTCGAGCGCTACATCCGTCAGGGCCTGACGCCCAAGGAGGCGGCCTACCGGTCGATGAAGGAAGTCTCCGGGGCGCTGATCGCGATCGGCCTGGTGCTGGTGGCGGTGTTCGTGCCGACGGCCTTCGTGCCCGGCATCCCCGGCATCTTCTATCAGCAGTTCGCGGTGACCATCGCCTCGGCCTCGGTGATCTCGCTGCTGGTGTCGCTGACCCTGTCGCCGGCCATGGCCGCGGTGCTGCTGAGGCCGCATGATCTGAGCCACGCCCCCGAGCGGAAGCCGGGACTGCTCGGCTCCGCCGCCTACTACGGCGGCTGGGCCGGACGCCGGTTCAACGAGGGCTTCGACTGGCTGTCGGACAAATACGGCCGGCTGACCGCGCGCCTGGTGCGGACCGTCGGCGTGGTGCTGGCCGTCTATGTCGTGCTGCTGGGCCTCACCGCCTGGCGGGTGATGGAGACGCCAACCGGCTTCATTCCGGACCAGGACCAGGGCTATCTGATCGGGGTCATCCAGCTGCCCGCGGGCGCCTCGCTGGAACGCACCGAGGCGGTGATGACCCGGGCCCGGGACATCATCGAGAAGACCGAGGGCGTGGACGGCACCGTGGCCTTCGCCGGCCTCGACGGCTCGAGCTTCTCGTTCGGCTCCAACGCAGCGACGATCTTCGTCCGCCTCGACGAGTTTGAGGAACGCGAGACGCGGGAAACGGCCGCCGCCGCCCTGGCCGGGGCCATCACCGGCGCCACCTTCGGCATCGAGGACGCCAACATCTTCGTCATCGCCCCGCCGTCGGTCCAGGGTCTGGGCAACGGCAACGGCTTCAAGATGATGGTCCAGGACCGCGGCGGCCAGGGTTATCGGGCCCTGGAAGGCGCGACCTTCGCCATGATGGGCGCGGCCGCCCAGCAGCCGGAACGCGTGCAGCAGGTGTTCTCGCTCTACAACACCGGCTCGCCGCGCATCTCCGCCGACGTCGACCGCGACCGGGCGCTGATGATGGGGGTGCAGCCCGACGACGTGTTCGACACGCTCGGCATCTATCTCGGTTCGGCCTACATCAACGACTTCAACTTCCTGGGCCGGACCTTCCGGGTCACGGCGCAGGCGGAGCCGGCGTCTCGCGACGACGTCGCCGACATCGCCAATCTGAAAACCCGCTCGGCCTCCGGCGCCATGGTGCCGATCGGCTCCGTGGCGACGCTGAGGGACGATTCCGGCCCGGCCCGCGTGGTCCGCTACAACCTGTTCCCGGCTTCCGAGCTGCAGGGTCAGGCGGCGCCCGGCGTGTCGTCCGGCCAGGCGCTGGACACCATGGAGCAGCTGGCGGCGGCCACCCTGCCGCCCGGCTTCTCCTACGAATGGACCGAGCTGGCGCTGCAGGAGAAGATCTCATCGGGCGGCACCACCCTGGTGTTCCTGATGGCCGTGGTCTTCGTCTTCCTGGTGCTGGCGGCCCAGTACGAAGCCTTCACCCTGCCGCTGGCCATCGTGCTGATCGTGCCGATGTGCGTGCTGGCGGCGATGATCGGCGTCGGCATCCGGGGTCTGGACAACAACATCCTGGTCCAGATCGGGCTGGTGGTGCTGATCGCCCTGGCGGCCAAGAACGCCATCCTGATCGTGGAGTTCGCCAAACAGGCGGAAGAGCAGCAGGGACTGAACCGATGGGACGCGGCGGTGCAGGCCGCCCGCACCCGCCTGCGCCCGATCCTGATGACCTCCTTCGCCTTCATCTTCGGCGTCGTGCCGCTGATGCTGGCGACGGGACCGGGCGCCGAGATGCGCCAGTCGCTGGGCACCGCGGTGTTCTCGGGGATGCTGGGCGTGACCGTGTTCGGCCTGATCTTCACCCCGGTCTTCTACGTCGTCAGCCGCTGGCTGGCCTCGAAGATGCCGCGCCGGCCCGAACAGCCGGCGGACGTTCCCACCACCCACGGCCTGCCGCCGCATGACGCCGACCTCGCGGCCGCCACGCCCCGGCCGGGAGACGCCTGATGACGACCCGTTCCCCTCTCCGGTTCCTGACCGCAACCGCCGGCGCCAGCCTCCTGCTGGCCTCGTGCGCGGTCGGGCCGAAGGCACCTGACGCGACCCTTCCCCCCTCCGCGTCGGGCGCCTTCATCGGGGCCGCGGCGCCCGGCGTCACGGCCGAGGCGGCGCGCGACGACTGGTGGCGCCTCTATGACGATCCGGTGCTGGACGCGCTCGTGGCCCGGGCCCTGGTCGAAAACAACGAGCTGGAGGCGGCCGCGGCCAATCTGCGCCGGGTCCGGGCGGCGCTGGGCGATGCCCGCACCGGCCGCCTGCCCTCG
>NZ_JAVHLH010000015.1 GCF_031082345.1 Brevundimonas sp.
GCCACGATCAGCCCCGGCTCGTCGGGCAGGATGTCCGACGGGAACTCCGGCGCCACGGCGAAATAGAACAGGTCGCAGTACGGCCGGTACTCGCCCCATTTGCGGTCGACGCGGAAGTCCTCCAGCCCCGACTTGACCTCGCAGATGGCGATCTCGCCGCGCGGCCCCAGCGCCATGACGTCGGCGCGGCGGCCGTTGGGCAGGCCGACCTCGAGCAGGGGCGCATAGCCCATGTCAGCCATCAGCCGCGCGGCGCCGCGCGTGACCGACAGGGTGGTCGCGGGGCGGCTGAAGACAAGCTCAATGTGGACGGCGGCGGCGGGCATGCGGGAGTTATGTTCGGCTTTCGTTCCGGTTTCAACCGCCTGGGGCCCGGCGCCCCTACAGAATGAACCGGCTCAAATCCGCGTCGAGCGCCAGATCGGCGACCTTGTCGCGGACCTGATCGGCGTCGAAGGCGACCGTCTGGCCAGCCAGATCCGAGGCCTTGAACGAGGTCTCCTCCAGCACCCGCTCCAGCACCGTCTGCAGCCGCCGCGCGCCGATGTTCTCGACCGTGGAATTGGCCGCCACCGCCGCGTCGGCGAGGGCGCCGATGGCCTCGTCGGTGAAGGTCAGGGTCACGTCCTCGGTGGCCAGCAGGGCCTGGTTCTGGCGGATCAGATTGGCCTCGGGCTCGGTCAGGATGCGCACGAAGTCGTTGCGGGTCAGGGCCTTGAGCTCGACCCGGATCGGCAGCCGCCCCTGCAGTTCGGGCAGCAGGTCCGACGGCTTGGCCACATGGAAGGCGCCCGAGGCGATGAACAGCACATGGTCCGACTTCACCGGCCCGTATTTGGTCGACACCGTGGTGCCCTCGATCAGCGGCAGCAGGTCGCGCTGGACCCCCTCGCGGCTGACGTCGGCGCCCGAGGCCCCCTGACGCGCCGCCACCTTGTCAATCTCGTCGAGGAAGACGATGCCCTCGTTCTCGGCCAGCAGCAGCGCCTCGCGGGTCAGGCTGTCCTGATCCAGCAGCTTGTCGCTCTCCTCGGTGACCAGCGGACCGACGGCGTCGCGCACCGGCAGCTTGACCGTCTTGGTGCGCCCGCCGCCCAGCTTGCCCAGCATCTCGGACAGATTGATCATGCCGATGCCCCCGCCGCCCGGCAGGTCCATGCCCTGCATCGGCGAGGCCGTATCGGCCAGCTGCAGCTCGACCTCCTTGTCGTCCAGTTCCCCGGCCCGCAGCTTCTTGCGGAAGCTGTCGCGGGTGGCCGGCTGCGAGCCCGGCCCGACGAGGGCGTCGAGGATGCGGTCCTCGGCGGCGGCCTCGGCCTTGGCCTTGACCCCGCCGCGGCGCTTGTCGCGCACCATCACCAGGGCCGACTCGACGAGGTCGCGCATGATCTGGTCGACGTCGCGGCCGACATAGCCGACCTCGGTGAATTTGGTCGCCTCAACCTTGAGGAAGGGCGAGCCGGCCAGCTTGGCCAGCCGCCGGGCGATCTCGGTCTTGCCGACGCCGGTGGGCCCGATCATCAGGATATTCTTGGGCGTGACCTCGTCGCGCAGATCCTCGGGCACGCGCTTGCGCCGCCAGCGGTTGCGCAAAGCCACGGCGACGGCGCGCTTGGCGTCGTCCTGGCCGACGATGAAGCGGTCGAGTTCGGAGACGATTTCGCGGGGGGAGAGGTCGGTCATGGGATGCAGATAGGGCGTCTCGTCGTTCGGGGGGAGAGGGCCGCGCATGAGAGGTTCATCACAACGCGCACAACGGGGTCACAACGAACACGACGGGATCAGAGAACAAGACGGCGAAAGCCGTCCTTGAGTCTCACGGTGTTGAAATTGATCAGATAGCCAAGCCGCAGGCCGGAAAAGCGGAGATAGGTCAGGAGCTGGGCCGTATGGATCGACGCCAGGGCGTCGATCGATTTCACCTCGACGATCACCGTCCCCTCGACGAGCAGGTCAAGTCGGTATCCCACGTCCATCCGGGCCTCGCCGTAGGTGACCGGGACGCCGACCTGACGCTGGACCTGCAGGCCCGCCTGGTGAAGCTCTTCCGCCATGCAGGCCTCGTAGACGGACTCCAGCAGCCCCGGCCCGAGCGCGCGATGCACCGTGAAAGCGGCGTCCATTACAGATCGACCGATCTGGTTGACCGTTTCCGGAACAGGCTCACTCTCGTCGTGTCCGTCGTGCATCCGTTGTGCCCGTCGTGATGAACCAATCGACCTTCGCCTCGCCCGAGCAATCTAGTCCACACCAGATCAATCCGCCGGAGCGGGAGGAGGGGCCGGAATCAGCTGGGCGAGGACGATCTTCCAGCCGGCCTCCTGCCTCTGCCACATGCGCACATAGTGGCCGGTCCGCGCCTGACCCTCGCGGGTCCAGGCTGCCGGGCCGTACGTCCAGACCAGGTCGCCGTAGTCGGAGGCGCCGCCGCCTTCGGCCGGTCCGAACGCAAAGGTCGCGGGCCATCCGTCCAGCGCCCCGGCGAAGGCGTCGCGCCCGATCGCGGGCGGGCGCGGCGCGACATAGAGCCGGCCGTTGTCGGCCATGAACCGCAAATGGGCGGCCTTCTGGTCGCTCGCGGCGACCCCGGCCAGGACGGCCTCCTCGTCACGGACCGCCGTCATCGCCCCTTCGGAGGCGGAGGGGCCGTTGTCCGGAACGCCCTCCCGAACGACGCGAAGCAGTTCCGGCCCGGGCGGCAGGATCACCGGCTCGCTGTCCGGTCCCGGCACGTCGGCCGCGCTGGCGCCCGAACCGCCGTCGTAGATCCATTTCCACGACCCGTCCGGCTGCCGCTTCCAGACGGTGAAATAGTGCCCGGTGCGCTGGCCGTTCAGCGCCACGCCCCCGGTGGTGAAGCCGAGATCGCCCGAGCGCGACAGGCCGGCGAAATTGGGCCACCACTCCAGCAGGGGCTCGCCCGCGGGCCGCGGGCCGTCCGGATAGGCCTCGCCGATCCTCTGCGCCTGTCCGCCCCCGATCACGATCGCCTCGGGCACGGACCATTTGTTGAAGCTGCCGGCGATGCCCATCGACGGCGCGTCGGCGGCGAAGGCCCGCTCCGCCGCCACCACGGGCGCGGCGTCGGGCGTCTGGGCGAGGACCGGCGAAGCGATCAACAGGGCGGCGGCGAAGGCGGTCAGGCGCATGGAAAATCCTCCTCGCGCCATTGAGGGCGGCGGACGTCGATTGTCCCGTTAAATCGCCGAAAGGCGCCGGCTGCGCGGGCCCGGGGATTGGGCTATGGCGGAGGCTTCAAACGGGGGAGCCGGCATGGATTTCATCATCATCGGCCTGGTCGCCTTCCTGGCCTCGGGCCTGACCCTCTATTCGGGTTTCGGGCTCGGCACGGTGCTGCTGCCCGCCTTCGCCCTGTTCTTTCCCGCCCCGGTGGCCGTGGCCGCGACGGGGGTGGTTCATCTGCTCAACGGCCTGTTCAAGGGCGGCCTGCTGTGGCGCCAGGCGCACTGGGGGACGGTGCTGCGCTTCGGCCTGCCGGCGATCCCGGCGGCGATCGCCGGGGCGTGGCTGCTGGGCCGCCTCGGAGCCGGAGACGGGCTGTTCTCGTGGAGCCTGGCCGGGCGCGACTTCGGTCCGACGCCGGCCGCCCTCGTGGTCGGGGCGGTGATGATCGTCCTTGGCCTGCTGGAGCTGCAGCCGTGGTTCCAGCGCCTCGCCGCCCCGCCGCGCGTCGCCCCGCTGGGCGGGCTGGCGACCGGATTCCTCGGCGGGCTGACCGGGCAGCAGGGCGCGCTGCGGTCGATGTTCCTGCTGCGCTTCGGCCTCGACCCGGCCCGTTTCATCGCCACCGGCGCGATGATCGCGGTGCTGATCGACCTGTCGCGCCTGCCGGTCTACGCCCTGACCGTCGGGGCCGCGGCCGGCGCGTTCGAGACGCGACAGGGCCTGCTGGTCGGATGGGCGGTGCTGTGCGCCTTCGCCGGAGCCTGGGGCGCGATGCGCTGGCTGAAGAAGGTCACCATCGGACTGGTCCGGGGCGTCGTCGCCGCCGTCATGCTGACCATCGGCGCGGCCCTGGTCGCCGGCCTGATCGGGAGCTGAGCCCTCAGGGCTCCAGCGTCTCCACGGTCAGATGGCCGTTGGTGTAGACGCAGATGTCGGCGGCGATGGCCATGGCCCGGCGGGCGACGGTCTCGGCGTCCATGTCGGAATGGTCGAGCAGGGCCCGCGCCGCCGCCAGGGCGAAATTGCCGCCCGAGCCGACCGCGGCCACGCCATGCTCGGGCTCCAGCACGTCGCCGACCCCGGTGACGGTGAAGATCGAACCCTTGTCCGCGACCAGCAGCATGGCTTCCAGCCGCCGCAGATAGCGATCGGTGCGCCAGTCCTTGGCCAGATCGACGCAGGCCCGGGCCAGTTGGTCCGGATACTGCTCCAGCTTGACCTCCAGCCGCTCGATCAGGGTGAAGGCGTCGGCCGTGGCCCCGGCGAAGCCGGCCAGCACCTTGCCGCCGGCCAGGGTGCGCACCTTGCGCGCCGCGCCCTTGACGATGGTCGGGCCCATGGAGACCTGGCCGTCGCCGGCGAGGACCGTGCGGCCGTCCTTGCGCACCGCGAGGATGGTGGTGCCGTGCCAGCCGGGCGAGGGGGTGTCGTTCGCATTCATCATCCGTTTCAGATGGCGACCGAAATGCGGCGCGGCAAGCGGTTTCCGATGAGATTCAACAGCTACACCGGGCCACATTGCGACCAATGTAACCCGTTACATTGCCAATCTCCGCCCCATATCTCGCTACAAAAGGGAAGCGTCGTGCTTCATCGCGTCATCTACGCAAGCGAAGCCGTCGGCGCCACGGGCGCGACGACGCTGTCGATCGCCCAGATTCTCGGGGTCTCCGAGCGCAACAACCGCCGCGACCACCTGACCAGCTGCGTGATGTTCCACCAGGGCCATATCCTGCAGGTGGCCGAGGGCGCCCGCGCCGATCTGGACCGGCTGGTCCGCCGACTGCTCGACGACCCCCGCCACACCGGCCTCCGGGTGCTGAGCGACACGCCGATCATCGCCCGCCGCATCGACGAGCCCATGGGCCTGTGCGCGGACCCGACAGCCCTGCTGGGTCGGGTCGGGCTGAACTGCCTGTCCCGCATCACCGCCCATGAGGCCGAAGTGATCCTGGATCTGCGCAAGGCCGCGTGACGGCGCGCTCCGGACCGCCTAATCCGGGCGGGTGAGCTTTTCCGACGATGAAATCGAACGCTACGCCCGCCATCTGGTGCTGGCCGAGATCGGCGGCCCCGGCCAGCAGCGGCTGAAGGCCGCGCGCGCAGCCATCGTCGGCATGGGCGGGGTCGGCGCGCCGGCGGCCCTGTATCTGGCGGCGGCGGGCGTGGGCGCCCTGCGCCTCATCGACCACGACGAGGTCGGCCTGTCCAACCTGCAGCGCCAGATCGCCTTTTCCGAACAGGATGTCGGCGCCCCCAAGGTCGAGGCGGGCGCGGCCCGGCTGACCGCGCTGAACGCCCATGTCGAGGTCGAGGCGGCGGGCGAGCGGCTGACCGCGGCCAACGCCGCCTGGCTGCTGGAGGGCTGCGACGTGGTCATCGACGGCACGGATGATTTCGAGACCCGGTTCGCGGTCAACGCCGCCTGCGTCGCCGCCGGGATCCCGCTGGTCTCGGGCGCGCTGGGGCGGTGGAGCGGCCAGGTCGGGGTCTTCGCCGCCCGTCCCTGCTACCGCTGTCTGGTGCCCGAAATCCCGCCGGAGGCCGAGACCTGCGCCCGCGTCGGGGTGGTCGGCGCCCTCGCCGGCGTGGTCGGCTCCATGGCCGCGCTGGAGGCGATCAAGCTGATCACCGGCGCGGGCGAGGCCCTGACCGGTCGGCTGCTGATCTACGACGGCCTCGCCGGAACGGCGCGCACGACGCGGGTCGCGGCCGATCCGGCCTGTCCGGTGTGCGGCTAGGCGAAGGCCGTCCGGATCAGATCGATGTAGCGCGTCATCAGCGCCAGTTCCTGGGCGTCGTCCCAGTCGCTGTGCCCGGCGTCCTCGATCTCGATCAGTTCGACCGTCTTGCCGGCTCCGCGCAGGGCGTCGCGCATCCGCCGCGACTGGATCACCGGCACGATCGGGTCGTCAACGCCGTGCACCAGCAGCACCGGGCAGGCCATCTCGGCGGCGCGGCGGCGCGGCGAGGCCGCCTCGAGCGCCGGCCCCATGGCCGCCGGGTCGCCGATGCGTTTGGTCCAGAATTCGTAGATCGGCTTGCCGGGAGTGTCGTCCTCGCGATTCTCCCAGGCCAGCATTTCCGGCAGATCCCCAACCCCGCAGATCGAAATGGCCGCCTTGTAGAGATCCGGGCGGCGCACCGCGCCCATCAGGGCCGCGTAGCCGCCGTAGCTGGTTCCCATGATGGCGACACGGGTCGCATCCAGTCCGCGCAGGGTCGTGGCGTGGGCGACGGCGTCCTCGACGTCCTCCTGCATGCGGTCGCCCCATCGGGTCCAGCCCTGCTGCGCGAACCCGAGGCCATAGCCGCCCGAACCGCGGAAATTCGGCTGCAGCACCCACCAGCCCTGCGAGGCCAGCGCCTGGACCTGACGATCCCACGCCCGGGTGTCCCGGGCTTCGGGTCCGCCGTGGGGCAGCACCACCAGGGGGCCGGGGGCCGCGCCCACCGGCGCCGTCAGATAGGCCTCGATGGTCGCCCCGTCCCGGGTCGGCACGGCCAGGGTCTCGGCGCCTCCGAGGCGGGCCATGTCCAGTTCGCGGGTCGCGCCGACGTGAACGATCGCCTGGGCGGTGCGGTCGTAGAAGAACCACGCTCCCGGCTCGCGCGGCCCGGTGGCGTAGGCGATGAACCGGTTCCGGCTGACGTCCACGTCCGTCAGATGCACGTCACAGTCGTTGTCGAAGAAGCGGTCCAGGGCGCGATGGTGGGGCGCCAGCGCCGGTTCGCTGAACACATACTCCAGACGCTCCCCATAATAGGCCGCGCCGAGATAGAGGCCGGCCGAATCGTTGAGGCCGTACAGCACGTCACGGCCCTCCCGGGCGTTCATGGCCGGCCCGACCCCGAGGGTCCGAAGGTCCATTTCCCGCACCACCTCGGTGTCTTCGCCCTCGGCGCGAGCGGTCACCAGCACCACGCCGGGCCGGTCCGTTTCGCCGACCCATGAGAAGTCGGGTGCGTCGATGACCCGGTTGCGGCGGGCGAGCTTCCACTCGGTTTCGCCCGGCGCGCGGGCGTAGACGGTCTCCATGGTGCCGCGCGAATTGATGTCGTGCCGGAGGACGGCGACGCCGCCCTGGGTCTGCCAGGCGAAGGTGCCGGCCCCGCCCCGCTCGATCCGCTCGGCCGAGCCGGTGTTGACGTTGACCCGATGCAGCCCCAGCACGCCGTCCCGCTCCCAGGCGGTCATCAATACGTGGTCCGGATCGCGCGGCAGGAGGTCGATGACCCGGCCCATGTCGACGCTGTTGCGCAGCCGCTGGCGCTGGTCCTGGAACATGACCACGGGATCGCCGCCGTCGGCGCTCACCGACAGAATGCGCCGCGAGGTGAACTCGACGCCCGCGACACGCCGGTTGGAGCCGGGGATCGAGCGCGTGCCGGTCTTCTGGGTGATCGCCACGCGCACCAGCAGGCGCTCGTCGTTGGCCCACTCCATCGCTTCGGCCTCGATCGGGCCGAGCACGATCTGGCGGCGCTGGCCCTCCGGGTCGTCGGCCTCGATCAGGTCGATCACGCCGATCGAGTCATCTCCGTCGCCCATCTGCTGCAGCGCCGCGATGCGCCGCCCCGACGGAGACAGTTTGACCTGCCGGGTCCGGGCGGGCGTGAAGAAGGTCTCGAACGGATAGGGCGTCGCCGCCTGCGCCCGTGCAATGCCGGGACGAAAGCCCGCGACGGCGGTGAGCGCGCAGACGCCGCCCAGCAGGCCGCGCCGCGATACGGCGGCCCGCGCCGCCCTTGAGAGTCCGGATTCCACTGGTAAGCCCCCTACTGCCCCGGCCCAATCAACCCGCCGTTGATTCAACCGTCAAGCTTCGGCCTACAACATCGAGGGAATCACCCGGTCGGGCGGGCGGTGGCCGTTCTGGAAGGTGAGGATGTTGGCGATCACCCGGTCGCCCATGTCCTGCCGGGCCTCGATCGTCGCCGAGCCGAGGTGGGGCAGCAGCACGACATGGGCGTGGCCCAGCAGGCCGGGATGGATGGCGGGCTCGTGCTCATAGACGTCCAGACCGACGCCGGCGATGGCCCGCCGCGCCACGGCGTCGGCCAGGGCCGCTTCGTCGATCAGGTCGCCGCGGGCGGTGTTGATCAGCAGGGCGTGCGGCTGCAGCCGGGCCAGACGTTCGGCCGACAGCAGGTGATAGGTTTCCTTCGTCGCCGGGCAGTTCAGCGAGATGATGTCCATCCGCGCCAGCATCTGGTCCAGATCGTCCCACCAGGTCGCCCCCAGCTCTTCCGCGATCATCTCCGGGACCGGTTTGCGGTTGTGGTAGTGGACCTGCATGCCGAAGGCCTTCGCCCGCCGCGCCAGGGCCTGGCCGATGCGGCCCATGCCGACGATGCCCAGCCGCTTGCCCCACAGCTTGCGCCCCGTCATCCAGGTCGGGGTCCAGCCCTCGAAGCGGCCTTCCGCGACCACCTGGGCGCCCTCGACGATGCGCCGGCTGACAGCGAGGATCAGCCCCATGGCCAGGTCGGCGGTGTCCTCGGTCAGCACGCCCGGCGTATTGGTGACGATCAGGCCGCGCCCCACCGCCGCCTCGACGTCGATGTGATCCACGCCGGCGCCGAAATTGGCGATCATCTTCAACTGCTCGCCGGCCCCCGCGATCAGCGTCGCATCGATCCCGTCGGTGATGGTCGGGACCAGGACGTCGGCGCGTTGCACCGCCGCCTCCAGCGCGGCCCGGTCCATCGGCGTGTCGGTCAGGTTCAGCTCGGCGTCGAACAGCTCGCGCATGCGCGTCTCGACCGCGTCCGGCAACCGTCTGGTTAACACGACCTTAAGCCTGGGCGCGGACATTCGAAGCCTTCGATTTCACGGACGCACCAGTGTACGGACGCCCCAGTGTCTAGCAAAGCCCGTCCCCGCTTCCAAAGGCTGGCTGTGACCGCCGCCGCCGTCTGCGCGGCGGCGCTGACGGGGGCCGCCCAGACCATGCCCGACGGCCGCCCGACGCCGAGCGGCCAGCCGGTGCCGCGCTGGCTGTCGCTGAAGTCGTCCGAGGTCCACGCTCGCTTCGGCCCCGGTCTCGACCACCGCATCCTGTGGGAATACCGCGTCTCGGGCCTGCCGGTGCAGGTCATCGCCGAGACCACGGAATGGCGGAAAATCTGCGACCCAGAGGGGGCTGTGGCCTGGGTCCATCGCAGCGTGGTGTCGAGCCGACGCAGCGTCTTCAACGCCTCGGACGAGGAAATTCCCGTTCGTTCGGGCCGCTCGGAGACCTCGCCGGTCCGCGCCCGCCTGTCGCCGCGCTCGCTGGTGGCCATGGACGAATGCGAGGAGGGCTGGTGCCGGATCCGGGCCGGGCGTCTGCGCGGCTGGGTGCGGCAGGCGGACGTCTTCGGCGCCCAGGAGCGGCCGCTGTGCAATGCGGCGCGGCCGGCGGGGACCGGTCGTCGCTGACAGCGGTGTTGAGCCGGCTCGCGTGCTCGTGTAACCCGACGGCCACACCGGCCTTGAGCGGCGTCCGCGCCGCCGGCCCCTGAACTGCGAGCGCCCGTGACCCAGACCGATCGTCCCTCCTCGTTCGACTATGAGGCGCTGCTGGCCGCGGGCCGGGGCGAACTGTTCGGCGAGCGGAATGCGAAGCTGCCGGCCCCGCCGATGCTGATGTTCGACCGCATCACCACGATCAACGCGGACGGCGGCGCCCACGGCAAGGGCTATATCGAGGCCGAGCTGGATATCCATCCGGACCTCTGGTTCTTCCAGTGCCACTTCATCGGCGATCCGGTCATGCCGGGCTGCCTCGGCCTCGACGCCATGTGGCAGCTGGTCGGATTCTACCTCGGCTGGATCGGCGGGCCGGGCCGCGGCCGGGCGCTGGGCGTCGGCGAGGTCAAATTCACCGGCCAGGTCACGCCGGACGTCAAGAAGGTGGTCTACAAGATCGACCTCAAGCGGGTCATCAACCGCCGCCTGGTCATGGGCATCGCCGACGGGGTTCTCGAAGCCGACGGCGTCCCCATCTATACGGCGACCGATATGCGCGTCGGCCTGTTCGGGGCTTCGGAACCCGTCGGCGGCTGACCCCATTCCAAGACCGCGGCCAACGCGGCGAATAGCGTTCAAGAAGGAAACCACACCATGCGGCGTGTCGTCGTCACCGGACTGGGTATCGTCTCATCCATCGGCACCGGCCAGGACGAGGTCGCGGCCTCCCTGCGCGAGGCGAAGTCGGGCGTTCAGCACGCCGCCGACCACGCCGCGCACGGCTTCCGCTCGCAGGTCTGGGCCCCGCCGTCGCTCGGCGTGACGGCCGAGGACTGGGCTCCGCACGTCGACCGCCGCGCCGCCCGCTTCCTCGCCAACGGCACCGCCTGGGGCCACATCGCCTTCGAGGAGGCGCTGAAGGATTCCGGCCTGAGCCCCGAAGAGATCAAGGACGAGCGCATCGGCCTGATCGTCGGCGAGGGCGGCCCCTCGACCCAGGTCATCCTGCAGGCGGCCCAGACCACCATCGAAAAGGGCTCGCCCAAGCGCATCGGCCCGTTCGCCGTGCCCAAGGCCATGGCCTCCGGCCCCTCGGCCGTGCTGGCCACCTGGTTCCAGCTCAAGGGCATCAACTATTCGATCAGCTCGGCCTGCGCGACCAGCGCCCACTGCATCGGCGCGGCCGCCGAGCAGATCGCCTGGGGCAAGCAGGACGTGGTCTTCGCCGGCGGCGTCGAGGACATCGACTGGTCCATGTCCAACATGTTCGACGCCATGGGCGCCATGTCCTCGAACTTCAACGAAACCCCGGCCACCGCCAGCCGGGCCTATGACAAGGATCGCGACGGCTTCGTCATCGCCGGCGGGGCGGGCATCGTGGTGCTGGAAGAATACGAGCGGGCCAAGGCGCGCGGCGCGACCATCTACGCCGAGGTCACCGGCTACGGCGCCAACTCCGACGGCTACGACATGGTCGCCCCCTCGGGCGAGGGCGCCGAGCGCTGCATGAAGATCGCCCTCGAAATGGCCGGCAATCCCAGGATCGACTACCTGAACCCGCACGGCACCTCGACGCCCGTGGGCGACTCCAAGGAGATGGGCGCGGTGCGCAACGTCTTCGGCGACGACCTGCCGATGATCTCCTCGACCAAGTCGCTGACGGGCCATTCGCTCGGCGCGGCGGGGGCGCAGGAGGCGATCTACTGCCTCTTGATGATGAAGCACGGCTTCGCCGCCGAGAGCGCCCACATCGAAACCCTCGATCCCGAGTTCGAGGGCATGCCGATCCTGCGCCAGCGCCACGACGGCGAGCTGAAGCACGTCATGTCCAACTCGTTCGGGTTCGGCGGGACCAACGGCACGTTGATCCTCTCGAAGGTCTGAACCGCAACCGGGGCGGCGCCGACGCGCTATAGTCGGCTTCCAGACAGACGGAGCCGTTCCTGACCTTCGATCCCTACATCCTGTTCCTGCTCGGCCTCGGCGGGGTGGTCCTGCTGGTGTCCTGGGCCCCGGTGGGGCTGAAGCGGCTGCCGCTGACCCTGGCGATCCTGTGCGTGGCGCTGGGCGTGCTGGTGTTCAGCACCGGCCTGCTGGCCTTCGATCCCGACCCGCGCACCTGGGACACCCTGACCGAACGGCTGGCGGAGCTGGTGGTCATCATCAGCCTGATGGGCGCCGGACTGAAGCTGGACCGTCCCCCCGGCTGGCGAAAATGGTCGACGACATGGCGGCTGCTGATCGTGGCCATGCCCCTGACCATCGCGGCGACGGCGTTTCTGGGCTGGGCCGGGCTCGGCTTCAGCCTGGCCATGGCCCTTCTGTTCGGAGCCAGCATGGCGCCGACCGACCCGGTGCTGGCCGCCGACGTCCAGGTCGGCCCACCAAAATCCGGCGACGAGGACGAGGTCCGCTTCGGCCTGACCTCCGAGGCCGGGCTGAATGACGCGCTCGCCTTCCCCTTCGTCCATCTGGCCATCCTCGCCGCCGCCGGGGGGCTGGCGACCCAGGGTGGCCTGGCCGACTGGCTCACCATCAAGGTCGGCTGGAAGCTGCTGGCCGGGCTCGGGGCCGGCTGGCTGATCGGCAGGATCCTCGGCCACCTGCTGTTCAAGAGCCAGCGCGGCCTGTCGAAGCTCGGCGACGGACTGATCGCCCTGGCCGCCACCCTGCTCGCCTACGCCCTGACCGAACTGGTCCACGGCTACGGCTTTCTCGCCGTCTTCGTCTGCGCCGTGACCATCCGCGCCTCGGAACGGGACCACGACTTCCATCAGGAGATGCACGACTTCTCCGACCAGATCGAACGGCTGCTGATGATGCTGCTGCTGGTGCTGTTCGGCGGGGCCCTGGCCAATGGCCTGCTGTCCAGCCTGACCTGGACCGACGCCCTGGTCGGCCTGGCGGTGGTGTTCGTGGTGCGGCCGGTCGCCGGCCTGATCGCCATGGCCGGTTCGGGCCAGCCGTGGCGCGAGCGGCTGCTGCTGGCCTTCCTCGGCATCCGCGGGGTCGGTTCGGTCTACTACCTCGCCTACGGCATCAACCACGGCGATTTCGGCGACAGCGAGCGGATCTGGGCCGTGGTCGGCTTCATCATCCTGCTGTCGATCATCGTGCATGGCGTCACCGCGACGCCGCTGCTGGCGCGGCTGGCGCGTCGGCGCGCGGCCGGGGACGCCTGACGCTTCCCCCCGAAAGCGGGCGCTGCTAACCCTCCGCACACGGCCTCAGGCCAATCAGACCGGCCTCAAGCAGCGAGCAACCGCGTTGCGAGCGATAGGCCCCAAAAGGAGACGGACCATGGCGAGCGAGAGCGGCTGGAACATGCCCACGGGCGACCTGATGAAGGGCAAG
Source organism: Brevundimonas sp. (assembly GCF_031082345.1). Classification (GTDB taxonomy): domain Bacteria; phylum Pseudomonadota; class Alphaproteobacteria; order Caulobacterales; family Caulobacteraceae; genus Brevundimonas. Next base: position 12,995 of record NZ_JAVHLH010000015.1, read on the forward strand.
AAGGGCCTGATCATGGGGGTCGCCAACAGCAACTCCATCGCCTGGGGCATCGCCTCCCAGCTGGCCGCCCAGGGCGCCGAACTGGCCTTCACCTATCTCGGCGAGGGGCTGGAGCGCCGCGTGCGCCCGCTGGCCGAGAGCGTCGGGGCGAAGCTGCTGATCCAGGCCGACGTCACCGACGACGCCTCGATGGACGCCGCCTTCGCCGAGCTGGAGAAGGAATTCGGCACGATCGACTTCGTGGTCCACTCCGTCGCCTTCGCCAACAAGGACGAGCTCAAGGGCAGTTTCGTCGACAACACCAGCCGCGACAGCTTCCTGCTGGCCATGAACATCTCGGCCTTCAGCTTCGTCGACGTGGCCAAACGCGCCTCGAAGCTGATGCCCAACGGCGGCTCGCTGGTGACCATGACCTACCTCGGCTCCGAGCGGGCCATCCCCAACTACAACACCATGGGCGTGGCCAAGGCGGCGCTGGAGGCGGCGACCCGCTACATCGCCCGCGACCTGGGGCCGAAGGGCATCCGCTGCAACGCCATCTCGGCGGGGGCCATGCGCACCCTGTCGCTGGCCGGCATCTCGGGCGGCCGCGGCATGATCGCCCAGGGCCGCGCCATGTCGGCGATGAAGGAGGACACCTCCATGGAAGGCGTCGCCGGCTGCGCCCTGTGGTTGTGCTCCGACCTCGGCCTGTCGACCACCGGCGAGATCATCCACGTCGACGCCGGCTTCCACATGATGGGCCTGCCGGACGGCGAGGAGGGCTGAGGCCCTCCGTTACCGCCCCAGCGCCGCCCGCTGCAGGGCGAACAGTTCCGCGCAGCCGCCTTCGGCCAGCTGGAACAGGCGGTCGAACTCGCTCCGGGTGAAGCCGCGCTTCTCGCCCGTGGCCTGGATCTCGACGATGGTCCCCGAGCCGGTCAGGACGAAGTTGGAATCGGCCTCGGCGGTGGAATCCTCCTCGTAGTCGAGGTCCAGCACCGGCTGGTCGCTGCACACGCCGCACGACACCGCCGCGACCTGGTCGAGGATCGGATCGGCCTTCAGCACCCCCTCGGCGCGCAGGTAGTCGAAGGCCGAGGCCATGGCCACCCAGGCCCCGGTGATCGCCGCCGTGCGGGTGCCGCCGTCGGCCTGGACCACGTCGCAGTCCAGCACCACCTGCCGCTCGCCCAGCGCCTTGAGGTCGACCACGGCCCGCAGCGAGCGGCCGATCAGCCGCTGGATCTCCTGCGTCCGGCCGGTCTGCTTGCCAGCCGCCGCCTCGCGCCGGCCGCGGGTGTGGGTGGCGCGCGGCAGCATGCCGTATTCCGCCGTCACCCAGCCCTGCCCCTTGCCGCGCATCCAGCCCGGGACGTTCTCCTCGACCGAAGCCGTCACCAGCACCTTCGTATGGCCGAAGGTCACCAGGCACGAGCCCTCGGCGTAGCGGTTGACGCCGGTCTCCAGCGTCACGGCGCGGAGCTGTTCGGGGGCGCGTTCGGAGGGACGGGCGGCGGTCATGATCGATTTCCTTGGACGGGACGGCGGGGCTGCTTATCCTGAAACCGTGAGCCTGTATTCCCCCCTGTCCGCGCCTTCCGCCGTCCGGCTGCGCCCGGCCGGGGTCGAGGCCGTCTTCCGGCGCCGCCGATGAAACCGCCCCTGCTGACCTCGACCGCCCTGGAGACCGGCAGCCTGACCGGGCTGGACCAGCGCGCCCGCGACATCTTCCGCCGCATCGTCGAGACCTATCTGGAGACAGGAGAACCGGTCGGGTCGCGGACCCTGTCCCTGACCGGGGTGGCCCTGTCGCCGGCCTCGATCCGCAACACCATGCAGGACCTGACCCTGGCCGGCCTGCTGGGCTCGCCCCACACCTCGGCCGGGCGCATCCCGACCCACGCCGGCCTCCGCCTGTTCGTCGACGGCCTGCTGGAGATCGGCGACGTCGGGGCTGAGGAGCGGCGCGAGATCGACGCCCGCCTCGCCGGCAGCGGCCGCAATTTCGAGGAGGCGCTGAACGAGGCCTCGTCCCTGCTGTCGGGTCTGGCGGGCGGCGCCAGCATCGTGGCCAGCCCGGTGCGCGAGGCGGGGGTCAAGCACGTCGAATTCGTCGCCCTGGGCCACGATCAGGCCCTGGCGGTGCTGGTCGGCGACGACGGCTCGGTCGAGAACCGGCTGATGCCGCTGAAGGCGGGGGTGACGCCCTCGACCCTTCAGGAGGCGTCCAACTTCCTCAACGCCCGGCTCAAGGGCCGCCCGCTGCACGAGGCGCGCACCGAGATGCGCACCGAGCTGGACGCCGCCCGGCGCGAGCTGAACGCCGCCGCCGCCCGCCTGGTCGAGGACGGCATGGCCGCCTGGTCCGGCGGGGCCGAGCGGGAACGGTCGCTGATCGTGCGCGGCCGCGCCAATCTGCTGCACGACCGCGAGACCGCCGAGGACCTCGAACGGGTGCGGGTCCTGTTCGACGATCTGGAGCAGAAGGAACAGCTGATCGGCCTGCTCGACGGGGTCTCGACGGCCCAGGGGGTGCGCATCTTCATCGGCGCGGAAACACGACTGTTTTCGCTTTCGGGTTCCGCCGTGATCGCGGCGCCCTATATGACGGGCCGGCAGCGGGTGCTGGGCGCCATCGGCGTCATCGGCCCCGCAAGACTGAACTACGCCCGCGTCATACCGTTGGTGGACTATACCGCCCGGGTGCTGGGCCGGATTCTGGACGGACAAGAAACTTGAGCGACATTCACGACGACACCCCGACCTCCGAGGAACTGGCCGCCGACATCGGCGAGACGGAGGGCTTCGACGGCGAGCCCGACGACGGCCTCGGGCCCATCGACGCCCTGATCGCCGAGCGCGACCAGTGGAAGGACCGCGCCCTGCGCGCCGTGGCCGAGGCCGAGAACACCAGGAAGCGGGCCGAGACCCAGTCCAACGACGCCCGCGCCTACGCCATCCAGCGCTTCGCCCGCGACCTGCTGGGCGTGGCCGACAATCTGGAGCGGGCCCTGCAGGCGGCGCCCAAGGACGCCGACGCCGGCGAGGCGGGCCTGGTCACCGGGCTGGAGCTGACCCAGAAGTCGCTGCTGCAGGCCTTCGAGGCCAACAATCTGAAGCGCGTCGCCCCCGAACCGGGCGAGGCCTTCGACCCCCACCTGCACCAGGCCATGATGGAACAGCCGTCCGACACGGTTCAGGGCGGCCAGGTGATCCAGACCCTGCAGGCCGGCTACGCCCTGTTCGGCCGCACCGTGCGCCCGGCCATGGTCGTCGTCGCCGCCAAGGGCTCCGGCGCCGCGGCCGGCAATGCGGCCTATGCCAGGGCGGCGGACCTCGAGGGCGGCAATTTCGACGGCACGGCCTGACCGTCTCCTCCCCGTTCGCGCTTGCGAATGGGGAGGGGGACCGCGAAGCGGTGGAGGGGCTTTGACCGCGCCCCGATCTGCCAGCCCCTCCGTCTCGCCGGCTTCGCCGTCGAGCCACCTCCCCATCGCAGGCGACGGAGAGGAGACATCAGCCCTTCAGCCGCTCTCCGAACAGCGCCAGCAGCTTGGCCCATCCGTCCGCCGCGTCCGCAGCGCGGTAGCTGTCGCGGTAATCGGCGTGGAAGCCGTGCGGCGCGGCCGGATAGACGTCGATGCGGCTCTCGGTCTGCCCGGCGCGCTGCAGGGCGCTGCGCATGGCCTCGACGCTGTCCAGCGGGATGCCGCGGTCGGCCTCGCCGTACAGGCCCAGCACCGGCGCCTTGAGATCGCCGGCGATATCGACCGGCCACGGTCCGCCGGCGGCGATCTGTTCCGGCGTGGCGGTGGCCGGCGGGGCCAGACGGCCGTACCAGGCCACGCCGGCGTCGATGGCCGCGAAGCGGGCGGCGGCCTGCCACACCACCTTGCCGCCCCAGCACCAGCCGGTGATCCCGACCTTGTCCGCATTGGCCCACAGCTGCTGGCTGGCCCAGTCGAGGGTGGCCGAGACGTCGCCCATCACCTGTTCGTAGCCGGCCGCCGCGACGATCTGCTGCACCCGCTGCATGTCCGACAGCGGCGCCGGGTCCTCGACCCGGACGAAGAAGGCCGGGGCGATGGCGGCGTAGCCCGACTTCGCCAGCCGGCGGCAGATGTCGCGAATGTATTCGTGGACGCCGAAGATCTCGGACACCACCACAACCACCGGGAAGGGACCGTCGCCCTCCGGTCGCGCCACATAGGCCGGCAGGTCGAAGCCGTCGGGCGCGCGATAGGAGACCGACTGCGTCGTCAGTCCGTCGGCGGGGGTGCTCACCGGGCTGGCCTGGGCCGCCAGCGCGGCGGGCGCGTATCCGGCGAAGAACAGGCCGCCCAGACCGCCCGTGGCGAGGGCGCGGCGGCTGAAGCGGAAATCATCGGCCTCAGGGCCTTCGGGTCGGATCAGATCGGGCATGGCGGCCTCCGGCTCGGGAAAGCGGGACAGTGACGCGGGGTCCCCGGGGCGTCGAGTCACGGGCGAGTGATGAGGGAGGGGCTGGGGGCTAGGGCTAGGGCTAGTCCCTCGCCTTGCGCAGCGTCAGGTTCAGCCGCCCCCCGCCCTCGATCAGCCCCGACGACCCGGCCAGGATTCGGTCGATCCCGTGCCGCGCCAGCCGCGCCGGCCCGGTCAGGGCGCAGACGTCGCCCGAAGTCAGCCGCACCGACCGCGTCGGTCCGCCCTCCGCCGCGCCGAAGCGGAACACCGCCGTATCCCCCAGCGACACCGACAGCACCGGCGCGGCCCTGTCCGCCTCGTCGAGGTCCTGATGCAGTCCCATCCTGGCCCCGTCACGAAACAGGTTGACCAGACAGGCGTCCGGCGGCTCGGGCCAGCCGGTCAGGTCGCGCCAGAGCTCGAGCAGCCGCTCCGGCATCGGCGGCCACGGCGCCCTGGTCACCGGATGGGTCGGCTGATAGCGGTAACCGCCCCGGTCCGAGACCCAGCCCAGCGGGCCCAGGCTGGTCATCTCGACCGAGAACGGCCGCCCGGCCCGCGTCGTCGGCCGGTAGAAGGGGGCGGTTTCGACCGCCGCCAGCACCGCGTCACGCAGGGCGGCCTGTTCGTCCGGCGACAGGGCCGCGGGCCACAGGCGCAAGCCCTCCAGCCCGGTGTCGATCTCGCGCGGCGCCAAGACTCAGCGGGTCAGGTAGTAGTCGGCGATGCGGCAGACGTTGATGTTCTCGCGCAGCAGCGTCTGGCCGCCGGCCAGTCCGGCCCTCAGGTCGTAGAGGCAACCGCCGGCCCCGTCGTCGATGGTCACGGGCACGCTGGCGCCGCTCGCCACCGGCGTTCCGCCCAGCAGATCGGCGCCGAATGTTCCGGTGCGGACGTCGGCGGCCTGCAGGGTCTGCAGCGCCACGCCGGTCTGGTTGTGGATGCGGACACGGCGGTTCTGGCCGTCCCCCGACTGGCCCTGCGGCGTCGGCGCGGCGCCGGCCAACCCGGCCAGGCCCAGCGAGGCGGCGATCAGGGCGGCGGTGAAAGTCCTCCGGGCGTGCATGGGCCCCTCCTTCTGACGGGCCGCGTCGGCACGTCGTTAACGCCACTATATGCCGTTGCGCGCTTCGTGACACACCTGACGGAGACTGACGCTGAATCGCGATCAGGCCTTGCGGGCCGTGGGGTGTTTCCCATATCGGCGACAACCCGCCGGAAAACCCCGCAGACCGTGGGGCTATCCGACCGGAACCGTACAATCGACCAAGACCCTGCTACCGGGGGCGGTCACGCGCGGCGCTTCGATCCAAAAGGCCGCCGCACCGTCCGCTGAAATGGAGTGAAAGACAAAAAACATGGCCAAGATCATCGGCATCGACCTGGGCACCACCAATTCGTGCGTGGCCGTCATGGACGGCAAGAACCCCAAGGTCATCGAGAACGCGGAAGGCAACCGCACGACCCCGTCGGTCGTCGCCATCCAGGACAATGGCGAAGTGCTGGTCGGCCAGCCCGCCAAGCGCCAGGCCGTCACCAACCCGACCAACACCTTCTTCGCCATCAAGCGCCTGATCGGCCGCAGCTACGACGATCCCGTCGTGGCGAAGGACAAGGGCATGGTGCCCTATGAGATCGTCAAGGGTCCGACCGGCGACGCCTGGGTCAAGGCCCACGGCAAGGACTATTCGCCCCAGCAGGTCTCGGCCTACACCCTCGGCAAGATGAAGGAGGCCGCGGAGGCCTACCTCGGCGAGACCGTCACCCAGGCCGTCATCACCGTCCCCGCCTATTTCAACGACGCCCAGCGTCAGGCCACCAAGGACGCCGGCAAGATCGCCGGCCTCGAGGTGCTGCGCATCATCAACGAGCCGACCGCGGCCGCCCTGGCCTATGGCCTCGACAAGAACGACGGCCAGAAGATCGCCGTTTATGACCTCGGCGGCGGCACCTTCGACGTCTCGATCCTCGAGATCGGCGACGGCGTGTTCGAGGTGAAGTCGACCAACGGCGACACCTTCCTCGGCGGCGAGGACTTCGACCTGCGCCTCGTCGACTACCTGGCCGACGAGTTCAAGAAGGAGCAGGGCGTCGACCTGCGCTCCGACAAGCTGGCCCTGCAGCGCCTCAAGGAAGAGGCCGAAAAGGCCAAGAAGGAGCTCAGCTCCACGGCCCAGTACGAGGTCAACCTGCCGTTCATCACCATGAACGCCTCGGGCCCGCTGCACCTGAACATCAAGCTGTCGCGCGCCAAGCTGGAGGCCCTCGTCGAGGACCTCGTCCAGCGCACGATCGAGCCGTGCCAGAAGGCCCTCAAGGACGCCGGCCTCAAGGCCTCGGACATCGACGAAGTGGTGCTGGTCGGCGGCATGACCCGCATGCCCAAGGTGCAGGAGGCCGTGAAGGCCTTCTTCGGCAAGGAGCCGCACAAGGGCGTCAACCCGGACGAGGTCGTGGCGCTCGGCGCCGCGGTCCAGGCCGGCGTGCTGCAGGGCGACGTCAAGGACGTGCTGCTGCTCGACGTGACCCCGCTGACCCTCGGCATCGAGACCCTGGGCGGCGTCTTCACCCCGCTGATCGAGCGCAACACCACCATCCCGACCAAGAAGAGCCAGACCTTCTCGACCGCTGACGACAACCAGTCGGCCGTGACCATCCGGGTCTTCCAGGGCGAGCGTCCGATGGCGGCCGACAACAAGATCCTCGGCCAGTTCGACCTGATGGGGATTCCGCCCGCGCCGCGCGGCATGCCGCAGATCGAGGTCGCCTTCGACATCGACGCCAACGGCATCGTCCATGTGACCGCCAAGGACAAGGCGACCAACAAGGAGCAGTCGATCCGCATCCAGGCCAACGGCGGCCTGTCGGACGCGGACATCGAGCAGATGGTCAAGGACGCCGAGGCCAACGCCGCGGCCGACAAGTCCCGCAAGGACCTGGTCGAGGCCCAGAACTCGGCCGACAGCCTGATCCACTCGACCGAGAAGGCCCTCGCCGACCACGGCGACAAGGTCGGCGAGACCGAGAAGACGGCCATCCAGGCCGCCCTCGACGACCTGAAGGCGGCCCGGGAAGCCGGCGAAGCCGACGCCATCCGCGAGAAGACCAACACCTTGGCCCAGGCCTCGATGAAGCTGGGCGAGGCCATGTACGCGGCCGCGCAGGGCTCGGACGGTGAGGCTGCGGCCGAAGCCCCCGCCGACGACGGCGTGGTCGACGCCGAGTTCGAGGAAGTCTCCCCGGACGCCGACGCCAAGACCGACGCCGGCGACGAGAAGAAGAGCGCGTAAGGCGTTTCCTCCCCATCGCAGCGCGATGGGGAGGGGGACCGCGAAGCGGTGGAGGGGCCGCCGGCCTCGAGCTCTGTCGTTCATGGAACGGAAAG